>DATCKV010000030.1:0-2144 GCA_036564285.1 Limnochordales bacterium | reverse complement strand
GGCTGCCCGCAGAAGGGCCGTCCAGGCGGCGACCTGGTCGGCGTAGGACCCCGTGGCCATCACCACGTCGGCGCCGGCCCGGAAGGCCATGAGGGCGGCCTCGCCGGCCCCGTAGCGGTCGGCGATGGCCCCCATGCTCATGGCGTCGGTGACCACCACCCCTTCGAACCCCTGCTGCTGCCGGAGCAGCCGGGAGAGGATCGCGGGGGAGAGGGTGGCCGGCAGTTCGGGGTCCAGGGCCTTGACCACGACGTGAGCCGTCATCACCGCGTCGGCCCCTGCCGAGAACGCGGCCTCGAAGGGGGCGAGGTGCACCCGGCGCAGGGCGGCCAGATCCTGCTCCACCGACGGCAGGTCCAGGTGCGAGTCAAGGGCGGTGTCGCCGTGCCCCGGATAGTGCTTGGGCGTGGCGACGACGCCCGCCTCCTGGTAGCCCCGCACCATGGCCGCCGCCAGCCTTGCGACCTGGGCCGGGTCGTCGCCGAAGGCCCGGATGCCCACCACCGGGTTGAGGGGGTTGGTGTTGACGTCCACCACGGGGGAGAAGTCCCAGTGCACCCCGGCGGCTCGGGCCTGGCGCGCGGTGGCGCGGGCGATCTGGTAGGCCAGCTCGTCGCTGCCGGCCGCTGCGATGCCCATCTGGCGGGGGAAGGCCACCACGCCCTGGGCGACGTTGTGCCGCAGCCCGTACTCCAGGTCGGCGCCCACCATGACGGGGATGCCCAGGCGGGTGGCGGCCGCCCACTGCTGCAGGCGCCGGTTGGACTCGGCCAGGTGGCGCACCGTGCGGTGGGCGTACGTGATGACGAAGCCGGCCCCGTAGCGCTGGATCATCTCCCGGGTCTTCTCCGACGGCATGCCGGCCTCGTCGGGGATGACGGAGGGCATCAGGAGCTGGCCGATCTTCTCCTCCAGCGTCATCCGGGCCACGAGTGGATGCACGCGCGGCACCTCCCAGCAGGTGGCGGTCCGGACCACCAGATTGGCCGCGGCCCAGCCTGACCCCTGCCCCCGCGCCCCCGAAGCGCGTATTGTGAGGCCGCCTTCGGGGAGGTATGCTGGAGGCGTCGCTGTACCGGCATCGAGCCGCCCCTGGTGCCGGGGCGCGTAGCCCCGGCTTAAAGTGGGGAAGTCCGGTGAAAGTCCGGCGCTGTCCCGCAACGGTAACCAGGGGCCGGGCCCGCGGCGGGGCGCCCGTCCGGGCGCTGCCCACCTCCGGGCTGCGGCACCCTGGAAGCCCGAACACCTGCCAGGGGAGCCCTGGAGACGGGCGCCTCTCGAGGAAGGGGAGTGGTCACGGTGGGCTCGTCTTTCGGTCCGTCCTGCCCGGGGCGCCGGCCGGCGGCCCGGGCCGCCAAGCTCCAGGCCCTGCGGCGGGCCGCCCTGGCCGCCTGGGCCGTCCTGGCCGCGGTGCTGCTGGTCTCCTGGCCCGGCGCCGCCACCACGTATCCCCTGCACCTGGCCGACGACGCGGGCAACCCGGTCACCCTCGCGGCCCCGCCGCGCCGCGTCGTCTCGCTGGTGCCGTCGCTCACCGAGGCCGTCTGCGCGCTGGGAGCCTGCGACCGGCTGGTGGGGGTCGACGACTACTCCGACTACCCTGCCGAGGTGGCCTCGCTGCCCCGGCTCGGAGGGGTCTACGACCCCAACGTGGAGCGCATCGTCGCCCTGAGGCCTGACCTGGTGCTGCTGAGCAAGTACGGGCGGCTGCCGGAGGCGCTGCGGCAGGCCGGCGTCACGGTCTTCGTCTTCGAGTCGGAGACGCTCGAGGACGCCTTCCGCAACCTGAGCACCCTCGGCCGCCTCCTGGACCGGGAAGACGCCGCCGGCCGCCTGGTCGAGAGCCTGCGGTCGGAGATCGCCCGGGTGGCCGAGCTGGCGCAGGCCGCGGGGCCTGCCCCCACCGTCTACTACGAGATCGACCCCACCCCCTACGCCGCGGGGCCGGGCTCCTTCATCGGGACGCTGCTGGAGCGGGCGGGGGGCCGCAACGTGGTGCCCGCCGAACTGGGCCCCTTCCCCCGCATCAGCCCCGAGCTGGTCATCCAGGCCGACCCGGAGGTGATCATCCTGGGCGACGCCCCGTGGGGGGTCACCGCCCGGGAGCTGGCCGCACGCCCCGGCTGGGCCTCCCTGCGGGCGCT
>DATCKV010000029.1:0-1624 GCA_036564285.1 Limnochordales bacterium | reverse complement strand
TAGCGCGCGATGCGCTCGGCGTGGGCGGCCATGTTGTCCATCATGAACCGGGAGGTGCCCGCGAATCGCCAGTTGTTCTTGAAGAAGTCGCTGTGGGCCAGGACGTGGGCCACCACCAGCTTGTTCTGGGCCAGGGTGTTGCCGTCCAGCAGGAAGGCGTAGCAGGGGTCCGAGTTGACCACCAGCTCGTAGATGCGGCTCAGGTTGTAGTCGTACTCCGTCTTCATGCGGTGGAAGGCCTTTCCGAAGCTCCAGTGGGAGAACCGGGTCGGCATGCCGTAGGCGCCCACGGAGTAAAGGACGTCCGCGGGCACCACCTCGAAGCGCATCTCGTAGAAGTCCAGCCCCTCCGCCCGGGCCCGGCGCACCAGGCGCTGGGTCCACCGCTCCAGCTCCAGCAGCTCCCGCTCGGTCACCGGCGCTCACCTCCGCGCGGCGCGCCCGCCTACGACACGGCGGCCGGCGCCAGATCCGGGGCCTGCCGCTTGAAGAAGGCCCTCAGGGCCGGGTAGACGTCCGCCTTGTCCCGGATGGTGACCCGCACGAAGCGGGGGTCCGTGATCCGGCTGTAGACGGACATGAGGGTGCTGTCGGTGGCGTAGCGGCTGCTCACGATCTCGCCGTAGCCCACGGCCGAGCAGCGCTCCAGGAGCTCCTGCACCAGCTTGACGCAGCGGGCGTTGTCCGACGGGAAGTTGTCGCCGTCGGAGAAGTGGAAGGCGTAGATGTTGTACTGGTCAGGGGGATACCGGGTGTCGATGATGGACAGGGCCAGCTCGTACGCCGACGAGCACTTGGTGCCGCCGCTCTCGCCCTTGGTGAAGAACTCCTGCTCCGTCACCTCCCGGGCTTTGGTGTCGTGGGCGATGAAGGCGATCTGCACCTGGCGGTAGCGGGTGCGCAGGAACCGCACCATCCAGAAGTAGAAGCTGCGCGCGATGTACTTCTCGAAGGTGCCCATGGAGCCCGAGGTGTCCATCATGGCCAGCACCACCGCCGCCGCCTGCATCTCCAGGGCCTCGTCCCAGGTCTTGAAGCGCAGGTCCTCGGGCGCGATGGGGTGGAAGCCGGGCCGTCCCCGCAGCGCGTTGCGGCGGAAGGCCTCCAGCAAGGTGCGCCGCTTGTCGAGGTTGGCCATGGCCCCGTGCCGCCGGACGTCGTTGAACTCGTGGCCCGTGGAGACCAGCTCCGGCTTGCGCTTCTGCTGCAGGTTGGGCAGGCCCAGGTCCTCGAAGATCATCTCCGCCAGCTCGTCGACGGTCAGCTCGGCCTCGTAGTAGTCCACCCCGGGCTGGTCGCCCGCGCCGGGCCCCCGCCCCGGGGCGGCCCCGCCTCCCTCCCGGGCCACAACGTCGCCGGGGCGCTCGTCACCGGTGCCCTGGCCCACGTGGCGCTGCTTGCCGGGGTCGAAGCGGAAGCGGTACTCCTCCAGGGAGCGGATGGGCACCTTCACCACCTTCTTGCCGTCGGAGAGGATGATGCTCTCCTCGGCCACCAGGTCCGCCAGGTTGCGGCGGATGGCCTCCTTCACTTTCTGCTGGTGGCGCAGCTGGTCCAGGTGCCCCTTGCGGTGCAGGGACCAGTCCTCCCGGGTGATGGTGAAGCCCGGTTCGCGCATGGCCCC
>DATCKV010000028.1:0-1517 GCA_036564285.1 Limnochordales bacterium | reverse complement strand
CCACCGCCAGCGCGAAGGTGGAGGCCAGGTCCACCTGCTCGAACATGCGACGCCCGTAGAAGGGGCTGGCGTCGTGCCCCTCCCGCCTCGACACGCCGAACGATGAGGTCCGGGTGCCCAAACGCCGCACCTTCCTTCGGGGCTCCCGCCCTGCCGTCGCCGACATTGACGCACGGCCTGCCGCGTGCTAGCATTCGCTGTCAAATGTCACCGCGGCTGGTTGGGAGGGAACTCCATGAGCCTTTTCGTGGTGCGCCACCAGCATTCCTCGGATCGCTGCCCCGCGCGGGACCCCAGGGCCGGGGCCCTGCTGCTGGCCCACCTGCAGCCGGCCAACGCCGAGCGGCACGGGCTGAGGATCCACGGCGAGGCCGTGGTTGACGGGCAGCACACCCTGTACATGATCGTGGAGGCCGACGACGCCCAGCGGGTCGAGTCGTTCATGAAGCCGTTCGCGCAGGCGGGCAGCGTGGAGATCTGGCCCGCCTCGGCCTGCGAACGGGTGGTGCAGCGCGGCGGCTGCTGAAGGCGGCCGTCTCGACGGGAGGTGGGCAGATGGAGTACACGCTGCTGGACGGCACGGGCATCCGGGTGAGCCGGGTCGCGCTGGGCACCTGGGCCATCGGGGGGTGGCTGTGGGGCGGCACCGACGTGGGCGACGCCATCCGGGCCATCCACGAGGCGCTGGACCTGGGCATCACCACCATCGACACCGCAGCCGTCTACGGGTTCGGTCTGGCGGAGGAGATCGTGGCCCGAGCCCTGCAGGAGAAGCGCGTCCCCCGGGATCAGGTCGTCATCGCGACCAAGTGCGGCATGGAGTGGGACGAGCGGGAGAACGTCTGGCGCAACTCCCGCCCCGAGCGCATCCGGCGGGAGATCGAGGACAGCCTGCGCCGTCTGAAGACCGACTACATCGACCTCTACCAGGTGCACTGGCCGGACCCCAACACCCCCATCGAGGAGACGGCCGGGGTGCTGGCCGAGCTGCACCGGCAGGGCAAGATCCGGGCCATCGGGGTCAGCAACTACAGCGTCGAGCAGATGGAGCGGTGGCGGCAGGTGGCGCCGCTGCACTCCAGCCAGCCGCCCTACAACCTCCTGGACCGGCGCATCGAGGCCGACGTGCTGCCGTACTGCCGGGAGCACGGCATCGCGGTGCTGGCCTACAGCCCCCTGGCCCGGGGCCTTCTGACGGGGAAGTTCACGGAGGAGACGGCCAAGTTCCCGCCGGGCGACAGCCGGGCGCAGGAGGCGCGCTTCACGGGCGAGGAGCTGCGCCGCAACCTGCGGCGGGTGGAGAAGCTCAAGGAGCTGGCCCGGGAGCTGGGCAAGACGGTGGCGCAGCTGGCGGTGCGGTGGGTGCTGGACCAGCCGGGCGTCACCGTGGCCCTGTGGGGGGCTCGCCGGCCGGGCCAGATCGCCGAGGCGGCAGGCGTCGCCGGCTGGGTCATCACCCCCGAGGTGAGCCGGCGGATCGAGGCCATCCTGAGCGAACCCTGAGGGGCCTCCCCGGC
>DATCKV010000027.1:0-3517 GCA_036564285.1 Limnochordales bacterium | reverse complement strand
TACTGGGCCCACCGCATCTTCTGGGAGACGCCGCTGGTCTGCCCGTCGCCGGTGGAGGACCCCGACTGCGACGGGATGCCCCTCATCCGGGGCCTGGACCTGCCCGCCGAGGTGCTGACCCGCCTGTACCGCACCAACGCGCTGCGCCTCCTGCAGGCCTGAGGCCGCCGCGCCGCCCGCCCACCCCCTCCGGGCGGCCCTCTGCGGGTCGAGCCGGGTCAGCCCTCCCGGCGAGGCAGGGGCCGGCCGCGGCGCCGCTCTCCCCGGTCCGGCGTCTCGGTAGGCGGGTAGAGGTCGGCGTCGTCGGGGTTGTCGATGCCGACCAGGCTGGCCCCGGGCTCCGGGGCGACCTCCTGGTCGGCGCCGGGCCTGCGACCGCGACCGGCGGAGCCGTGGGGCCGGCGCGGCGAGGTGGCCCGAGGGCGGGGCATGGAGCATCCGTCCCTTCACGCGAGGTGGGCGGGGCCTCGGGGCTCCCGCCCGCCTCCGTAGTCTGCCCCGGCCGGGCGCGGCTATGCCCGGGGCCCGGCGCCGCCGGGCCCCGGCCGCCCTGCTCACAGCACCTCGGAGATGACCTTGGCCTGGGTGAAGAGCAGCAGGTAGTCGGGGCCGCCCGCCTTGGAGTCGGTGCCCGACATGTTGAAGCCGCCGAAGGGGTGCACTCCCACCAGGGCCCCCGTGCACTTGCGGTTGAAGTAGAGGTTGCCCACGTGGAACTCCTCCCGGGCCTTCTCCAGCCTGGCCCGGTCCCGGCTGAAGACGGAGCCGGTGAGGCCGTACTCGGTGCCGTTGGCGATGGCCAGGGCGTGGTCGAAGTCGCGGGCCCGGATGAAGGCCAGCACCGGCCCGAAGATCTCCTCCTGGGCGATGCGCGCCGAGGGATCCACGTCGGCGAAGATGGTGGGCTCGATGAAGTAGCCGTGGCTCTCCGGGTCCCGGGCCGACTCCCCGTGGGCGGCGCCCCCGGTCACCAGCCGGCCCTCCCTCCGCCCGACCTCGATGTAGCCCAGCACCTTGTCGAACTGGGAGCGGTCCACCACCGGCCCCAGCTGGGTCTCGTAGCGGGCCGGGTCGCCGATACGCAGTGCCCGGGTGCGCTCTGCCACCGCCTCCAGCACCCGGTCGTAGACCTCCTCCAGCACGATGGCCCGGGAGCCGGCGGAGCACTTCTGGCCCTGGAAGCCGAAGGCCGACGTGACGATGGCCGAGGCGGCCGCCTCGAGGTCGGCGGTCTCGTCCACGATGACGGCGTTCTTGCCGCCCATCTCCGCGATGACCCGCTTGATCCACCGCTGGCCGGGGGCGGTGCGGGCCGCCAGCTCGTTGATGCGCAGCCCTACCTCCTTGGAGCCGGTGAAGGCGATCATGCGGGTCAGGGGGTGGCTCACCAGGAAGTCGCCGATGGCGCCCCCGCTGCCGGGGACGAAGTTGAGCACGCCGTCGGGGACGCCGGCCTCCCGCAGGAGGTCCACGACCTGGGCCGCGATGACGGGCGCGAGGCTGGAGGGCTTGAGCACCACGGTGTTGCCGGCTACCAGGGCCGCGGCCGTCATCCCCGTCAGGATGGAGAGGGGGAAGTTCCACGGCGGGATGACCACCACCACCCCCAGCGGGATGTAGCGCTGCTCGTTCTCCTCGCCGGGCAGCGGCGTCAGGGGCTGGGGCGCGCCCAGGCGCATCATCTCCCGGGCGTAGTACTCCAGGAAGTCGATGGCCTCCGCCGTCTCCACGTCGGCCTCGACCCAGGTCTTGCCCACCTCCAGGGCCTGCCAGGCGTTGAACTCGAAGCGGCGCCGGCGCAGGATGGCGGCAGCCCGCAGCAGCACCCGGGCTCTGGCGTCGGGGCTGTAGCGGCGCCACCGGTCGAAGGCGGCGTGGGCCGCCCGGATGGCCCGGTCCGCCAGGGCCTGGTCGGCACGGGAGACGTAGCCCACCACCTGCCGGGGACGGGCCGGGTTGACGGAAGTGATGCGGTCCTGGGTGACGATGGGCTCGCCGTCGATGAGGAGGGGGTAGGTCCGCCCCAGCCTCGCCTCCACCTGCCGCAGCGCCTGCTCCATGGCGGCGCGCACCGGCTCGGAGCCGAAGTCGGCGAAGGGCTCGTTGCGGAAGGGTCCCACCATCGCGCATCCCCCCGGGCCACTTTCCACCCGGCCCCCCTGACCTCCTCGCGACCGGTTGCCGGGGGGCTGTCCAGGGACGCCGCCGCATACGTCTCCTGGGGGGCGGTGGGGGAGCGGCGGGCAGGCCTATGGGAAGACGAGGGACCCGGTGGCTGGCACGGACGGCCGGCGCGCTGGATCTGCCGGCGGAGGCCTTCGGCGAGACCCGCATCGAGATGGTGGGGCGCCGCCGCCTGCTCATCGAGAACCACCGCGGGCTTCTGGCCTTCTCCTCCCGGGAGGTGCTGGTGGAGACCCCCGCCGGCCGCCTGGCCGTGACGGGCCGGGGCTTCGTCATCGAGGCCATCCGGCCTGACCGCCTGCGCATCGCCGGCATCATCGAGGAGGTCCGGCTCACGTAGGGGGATGGGTCTGTCCGAACGGCTCTCGGACTGGGTGCGGGGCTACGTGGTCATCCGGGCGGCGGGGGAGGGCCTGCCGGCCTTCGTCAACCATGCCTCCCGGGGCGGCGTCGAGCTGAAGCGGGTGCGCAGGCCGGGGCGCCAGGTGCTGGTCGCGCAGGTGGCCGCGCACCAGTACCGCCGCCTGCGCCGTCCGGCCCGACAGGCGGGCGTCTCGGTGCGGGTGGTGCGGCGGCGGGGGCTGCCCTTCCTGCTGCAGCGGCTGGCGCGCCGTCCGGGCCTGCTGGCGGGGGCGGCGGTGGCAGCGGCCATCATGGCCGTGCTCAACTCCCGCATCTGGGCGGTGGAGGTGCGGGGCGTCGCCGGGGCCGAAGCTCAGCGGCTGCGGGCCGCTCTGCTCCAGATGGGCGTGAGGCCGGGCGCGGCCCGCAGCCTGGTGGAGCCCCGCCAGGTGGAGGACCAGCTCCTGGCGACCCTGCCGGATCTGGCCTGGGTCGACGTGCGCCTGGAGGGCAGCCGGGCCGTGGTGGAGGCCAGGGCCCGGCGCGACGAGCAGCGCCGGGATCTGGCGCCGGGGGACCTGGTGGCGTCCACCGACGGCCTGGTGGTGCAGGTGGTGGCGGCCGCCGGCTGGCCTCTGGTCGCCCCCGGCGACGTGGTGCGCCGGGGGCAGGTGCTGGTGAGCGGTCGCCCGCCCCTGGGGGCGCCTCCCGGCGCCCGGCCGGTGCGGGCCGCCGGCCGGGTGTACGCCCGGGTCTGGGCCGAGGGCTTCGCGCAGAGCGGGCTGGAGCAGCGCATCGAGCGCCCCTCCGGGCGCACGGCTGCCGGGGTCGTCGTCAGCGCGGGCCCCTGGCAGCTGCGCCTGGGCGCCGTGGACCCGCCCTTCCTGCGCTTCCGCACCCAGGTGAGCCGCGGCCGCCTGCCGGCCCCCCTGGCCTGGCTGCCCCTGCGGTGGGATCGGGTGGTCCACCAGGAGATGGAGGAGCAGCGCTT
>DATCKV010000026.1:0-4539 GCA_036564285.1 Limnochordales bacterium | reverse complement strand
CCGTGGGAGACGACCGGGTCTGGGGCAAGGCCCTGGACGACCGGGTGGGCTGCGCGGCGCTGCTGGAGATCCTGCGGGGGGAGTACCCCGTCCCCGTGGCGGGCGTCTTCACCGTGCAGGAGGAGGTGGGGCTGCGCGGCGCCCGGGTGGCCGCGTACCGGCTGGCCCCGGCGCTGGCCCTGGTGCTGGAGGGCACCGTCTGCGCCGACCTGCCGGGGCGGGAGCCCCACGAAGAGGGCACGCGGCTGGGCGGCGGGGCCGTCCTCAGCGTCATGGACCGCAGCTCCATCGCCCATCCGCTGCTGGTGCGGGCCCTGGCCGAGCTGGCCGGGCGGCACGGCATCCCCTACCAGTGGCGGCGCACCGCGATGGGGGCCAACGACGCCGGCGAGATCCACACCAGCCGGGGCGGCGTCCCCTCCGCCTCGGTCTCGGTGCCCTGCCGCTACATCCACGGCCCCGCGGCCCTGGCGAGCGTGCGGGACCTGGAGGCGGTGGTGCGGCTGGTGAGCGTCTTCCTGCAGGAACTGCCGGGAAGCGGGCTTATGGAGCGGCTTCAGGGAGAAGGGCGGTGCGGTGACGGGCCATGGCCGAAGCGTTGACGCTGGCGGAGCGGATCGCCCGGCTCAGCGAGCTGAGCGGGCCGGCGGGCCACGAGGAGGCGGTGCGGGAGGCGATCGCGCGCCAGGTGGCGCCCCTGGTGGACGAGACCTTCCAGGATCCCCTGGGCAACCTCTACGCGGTGCGGCGGCCCCGGGGCGCCGGTTCGGGCGTCAGGGTGATGCTGGCGGCCCACATGGACGAGGTGGGCCTCATCGTCACCCACGTGGACGACGAGGGCTTCCTGCGCTTCGCACCCGTGGGCAGCCTGTCGCCGGCGGTGCTGCTGGGCCAGCAGGTGGTCTTCGCCGACGGCACCGTGGGCGTCATCGGCAGCGAGCCCCTGGAGGATGCCCGGGACCTGAAGGTGGAGCGGCTGTTCATCGACATCGGGGCCCGGGGCCGGGACGAGGCGGCCGCCCGGGTGCGCGTCGGCGACATGGCGGTCTACCGACGCGCTCCCGTCGTCGCGGGCCGACGCCTGGTGGGCAAGGCCCTGGACGACCGGGTGGGCTGCGCGGTGGTGGTGCAGGCCCTGGCCGAACTGGGGCCATCCTCGCCGCATGAGGTCTGGGCCGTCTTCACCGTGCAGGAGGAGGTGGGGGCCCGGGGGGCTCGGCCCGCCGCCTACCGGGTGGCGCCCGACGTGGGGATCGCGGTGGACGTCACCGCCAGCGCCGACACGCCCAAGGCACGGCCGCTGCCCATGGCGCTGGGCAAGGGGGCCGCCATCAAGGTGAAGGACGGCTCCGTCATCTCCCACCCGGCGCTGCGTCGCCTGCTGGTCGAACGAGCCCGGCAGCGGGGGGTGCCCTTCCAGATGGAGGTGCTCGACCGCGGCGGGACCGATGCCGGGCCCATCCACACCAGCCGGGAGGGGGTCCCGTCGGCCGTGATCTCCATCCCCACCCGCTACCTCCACACGCCGGCCGAGGTCATCGACCTGGACGACGCCCAGGCGGCGGCGGACCTGCTGGTGGCGGTGCTGCAGGAGGAGATCCGGCTGTAGGGGCGGGTTCCCTCACAGGTTGACCAGGCCGAAGAGGCGGCGGGCCATCTTGACCCGGCCGGCCTGGGCCCTGCGTCCCCGGCCGGAGGCCCGCATCCACAGCCCCACGGCGCCCGCGGCCAGGGCCAGGGCTGCGGCACGACGCCACCACATGGCACGCACCTCCTCGCCGAAGAGCGTACCCCGCACCGGGTCGGCCCATGCCGGGCGTCGGAGGGGCTCCTGGGAGCGCGAGCAGGGGAAGGAGGCCGGGTGCTCCGTGGATCTGCAGCTGGGCGGCAAGGTGGCGGTGGTGGTGGGGGCCAGCCGGGGCATCGGGCTGGCCATCGCCCGGGCGCTGGGGCGGGAGGGGTGCCGGCTCGCCCTGCTGGCGCGAGGGGCTGGCCCCCTGGAGCAGGCGGCCCGAGGCCTGGTCGAAGCAGGGGTGGAGGCGCTGGCCGTCCCCGCCGATGCCACCGACCCCGCCGGAATGGAGCGGGCTCTGGCCGAGGTGGAGCGGCGCCTGGGCGGCATCGACGTCCTGGTCTACAACGCCGGGGGAGCGGCGGGGGAGGGGCTGTTCGACACCTCCGACGAGCAGTGGCGGGCCGCCTTCGAGCTCAACGCCGTGGCCGCGGCCCGGGCGGTGAGGCTGGCGGCGCCGTCCATGAAGGCCCGGGGAGGAGGCGCGGTCGTGCTGGTAGCCTCCATCTGGGGGCGGGAGAGCGGCGGCCGGCTGGCCTACAACGCCGCGAAGGCGGCGGAGATCAGCCTGGCCAAGCAGCTGGCCCGCCAGCTGATCCGCGACGGCATCCGGGTCAACTGCGTGGCCCCCGGCTCCATCCTCTTCCCGGGGGGCTCCTGGGACCGCCGACGCCAGGCGGACCCCGAGGGGATCCGCCGCTTCGTCGAGCAGGAGATCCCTGCGGGCCGGTTCGGGACCCCGGAGGAGGTGGCGGACGTGGTGGCCTTCCTCGCGTCGCCCCGGGCCCGCTGGGTGGTGGGCGCCTGCCTGCCCGTGGACGGCGGGCAGTCGCGCTCCAACATCTGACGGGGGCCCGCCGGCCCGCCTCTCAAGGCCCGCCTCTCAAGCGGAGGGGCGTGGGGCCCCGGGACCCCCGGGGACCGCCGCGCCCGCCGGCTCCGGGGACGCGGAAGCCGGGGCGGGAGGCGAGACCTGCCCGGCCGCCTCGGAGGCGGCGCGCGAGCCCCGCGCGGTGCTCCCGTCGCCGCCTGAGGCGTCGGCGGCCGTCGGCTCGAGGCGAGCGGCCCTGGGCGGCAGCACCAGCAGCGCGCCCACCGCGGCGAACGCGGCCGTGGTGGCCACCCACAGCACCGGCCGCAGCCACGGCGCCATGGGGATGGCGGCCACCGCGTAGATGAACAGGCCGTACATGACGACCAGGCCCACGGCCACCAGCACGCCGGTCACGGTCCACGCCACCCGCTGGCGGCGGGCCCGCCTTTCGACTCCCGCCGGCTGGCCGGCCGGACGGGCCCGGCGAAAGTCGTAGAAGCCCGTGCTGCATCCGTTGGGGCAGGTGTAGCGGACGACCCCCTCCCACCGGCGCGGGCGGCCGTCGGCATCGGCAGCGTTGTAGGGCACGACCTCAGCCGTCATGTCCGCTCCGCAGATCCGGCAGACGGGGCGGCGCTGCCACGGCCAGTGCACCATCCGGTCCCCCCTACGAGGCCAGTGCCGACCCCCTCATGGGGAGGTCTGCTCGTACAGCTCCAGCGCCCGGGCCAGGTACTCGCTGGCCCGGTCGTGCTGGCCCTGCTCCCGCAGGAGCCGGCCCAGCTCGGAGCAGGCGCCGGCCAGCTCCCGGCGCAGCCCCTGGGCCTGGGCCAGGGCGGCGGCCTGCTCCAGGCGGGCCACGGCCTCGTCAACCCGCCCCATGCGGGCCAGGGTCTGGCCCGACAGCAGCAGCAGGCGGACCCGGTCCTCGGGGCGCGCCCCGGGATCCTCCAGCACCGCCGACGCCCGGGCCAGGGCCTCATCGGCGCGGCCCTGCTCCAGGAGCAGGCGAGCCATCTCCACCTCCAGGCGGGCCGCCTCCGAGGCCTGCCCCATCCGGCGGTAGAGAACTGCGGCCCGCTCCATCCCCTCCAGCGCCGGGCGGCCGTGACCCTGCTCCCGCAGCAGCGCCGCCTGCTGCTCCAGCGCGGCTGCCTCCAGCTGCGGCAGACCCAGGCTGCGAGCCAGCCCGACCGCCCGCTCCAGTGCCTCACGGGCCCGCTCGGGCTCGCCCGCGGCCGCGTAGCACCGGCCCAGGGCCAGGAGCAGCTGCCCTGGCCATACGTAGTGCTCCTGCTCCCGGGCCCGCTGCCAGGCCGACTCCAGCATGGGCAGGGCCTGCTCCGTGCGGCCCGAGTGCGCGTAGGCCACGGCCAGCCACGTCTCCACCCGGCGCGCCAGGCACGCCTCCTCAGCCTGCCCGTCACCCAGCAGGCGGCGCGCCTCGTCCAGAGGCTCCACCGCCTCGGCCCACCGGCCCAGCCGGAGCAGCTGCCATCCCAGCGCCGCCAGCGCCAGCGTCACGAACCGTGAGGGCCCGGCGGCCCGCAGCGCGCGCAGCCCGGCGGCCACCCGCCGGACTCCGGCCTCGCCGTCACCCTCGCGCATGGCCATAAGGCCCGACAGCACCTCGAGCCGGGCCTGGGTGCCCTCGTCGGACCGCGGCAGCCCGTCGGGCTGGTCCCCGCCCCGGGCCAGGGCCTCCTGGGCCGGGCGCCAGTCGCCCTCCAGCAGCCGCCACAGCGCCCGCTCCAGCCCCGCCCAGCGCTGGGCGTCGGGACCCGGCTCCGGCTGGCTGTCCTCCAGGAAGTAGGCCACGGGCTTGTACAGCCGGGAGGCGATCAGCTCCAGCGACTTGAGGGAGGGCATGACGATGCCCTTCTCCAGCTGGCTGATGAAGCCCCGGGTCAGTTCGCGGCCCGCCAGTTCCTGC
>DATCKV010000025.1:0-4835 GCA_036564285.1 Limnochordales bacterium | reverse complement strand
TGTACGACATGCCCATTCAAACCGTGCCCCTCCAGGGGCGGCAGGTGTGCGTCTACTTCTGGTGAAGGTTTCCTTTAGGACATCTGCCCTGCACGCGCAGGACATTTGACCTGGCGAACATACCCCGTGCACCCGTATACTTCGGCAGGCGCCGCCTGACCGCCGGTCGGTGGCAGCACCGACGGGTGCAGCCGGGGAAGGAGACGCGACTGGGTTGGGCATCGGTTCGGCCGTGTGGGTGGACAGGACCACCCGACTGCGCGACTACCTGCTCGTGACCAAGCCCCAACACGTGATCCCCTCCACGCTGACGGCCTGGGTGGGCCTGGCGCTGGCGGCGTCGGAGCCCGTGCCCGCCGGGCGTGTCGTGGCCACCCTGGTGGGCACGGCCCTGGCGGTAGCGGCCGCGCACGTCTTCAACGCGCTGCTGGAGCGCGACGCGGATGCGCTGATGAGCCGCACGGTGGATCGTCCACTGGCGTCGGGCCGCATGCCGGCGAGCCACGCCGCGGTCTGGGGAGGCGTGCTGGCGCTGGTGTCGGTGGCAATCATGGCACTGGGCGTCAACGCGCTGGCGGCGGGGCTCACGGTGGCGGGCATCGGCGTCTACGACCTGGTCTACACCCGATGGCTCAAGCGGCGCACCCCGTGGAACACCCTGGTGGGCGGCGTGGCGGGCGGCATCCCGCCTCTCGTCGGGTGGGCGGCGGCGACGGGCACCCTGGCATGGCCTGCCGTGGTGCTCTTCTCGATGATGGTGGTCTGGCAGCCCCTTCACTTCTTCGCGCTGAGCCTGCTGGTGGCCGACGACTATCGGAGGGCGGGCTTTCCCATGGTGGTCGTGGTGCACGGCGAGCAGGCCACGCTCAACCAGATCGCGGCCTACGCCACGGTCATGACGGGGCTGTCGCCCCTGCTGCACCTGCTGGGCGTGACCGGTTGGGTCTACCTGGCCGCGGCCCTGGTGCTGGGCACCGTCTACGTGGTGGCAGCCGTGCGGGCGGCCCTCCGGGGGCCGGCCGAGGCGCGCACCCGGGGCCGGTGGCTGCTGCGCTACTCCTTCTTCTATCTGATCGTCATCTTCACCATCGCCCTGGCCGACCGGCGGGCCTGAGAGCTGGCCCGAGCGGCCGTCCCCCGGGCGAGGGGGTCAGGGGCGCGTGACGCGCAGGATGCGGTCGTCGCCGGGGCGGGGGCGGCCCCGGCCGTCCCGGTTGCTGGTCAGCACGTAGAGCGCCCCGTCGGGCCCTACCACGGCGTCACGCAGGCGGCCGTACGTCCCCTCCGTTGGGCCGCTCGCCCACCACCGCTCGATGGCCGTCACGGCGTAGCGGCCGCCGTCTTGCCGGAGCGTCAGCCGCACCAGGGTTCCCGCCCGCAACGACGCGACGAAGAGGTCGTCGCCCCAGAAGGCCATCCCTGCCGGCGGAAGGCCCGCCCCCCAGTAGACGAGGGGATCCACGAAGCGCGCATCGCCCGGTGCGCCGATGACCTCGGGCCATCCGTAGTTGGCACCGGGGATCAGGACGTTGATCTCGTCGTGGGCGCGCCACCCGCGCTCGCCGGTCGGGCCGTGCTCGGAGGCCAGGAGGTCGCCGGTGTGGGGGTGCCACGCCAGCCCCTGCGGGTTGCGGTGGCCCAAGGTGTAGACCTCGGGTCGACCCTGCTTGCCGACGAACGGATTGTCGGGTGGGATGGAGCCGTCGGGCTCGAGCCGCAGCACCTTGCCCGCCAGCGAGCCGGGATCCTGTGCCAGGGCCCCTTGCGACCCGTCGCCCGTGGTGACGTAGAGCATCCCGTCGGGGCCGAAGGCGATGCGACCACCGTTGTGGACGTTGCTGCCGGGGATGCCGTCGATGATGACCCGATCCAGCTCGCCCCGCTCGCCCAGATCCCTCAGGCGCACCACCCGGTTTCGGGCAGCACCGCCCTCTGTCACGGTCATCATGGCGTAGACGTAGGGCTCCTGCGGGTAGCGGGGGTGGACGGCAAGCCCCATCAGCCCGCCCTCGCCCCGGTGGCGCACCTCCAGCACGGCCCACGGTTCGGGCCGTAGCTGGCCGTTCACGATGAGGCGGATGCGGCCGGGCCGTTCGCTCACCAGGGCCCGCCCGTCGGGCAAGAAGACCAGGGACCACGGCACCTCCAGGCCGCTGACCCAGGTCTCGACCCTCACCCCTGGCGGGGTCGGCAGGAAGCGCTCGCCGATGACAGCCGCCTCACGGGCCGGCGGGTCGGCGGCAGGGGCGCCGGCGAGCCGGGTCCAGGCCAGCAGGCCTGCGACCAGCAGCGGCGCCAGCCACACGGCTCGGCTTCGCATGGGCCCCCTCCTCGCGGGTTCAGCTCGGGATCTCGAGCACCAGCTTGCCCCGACCGTGCCCGGTCTCCAGGCGGGCGTGGGCACGCGCCACCTGGTCCAGAGGCAGCACCTCGTCGACGAACGGGCGGAGCAGCCCTCGCTCGATGAGCGAGCGCATGGCGTCGAGGCGGCGGCGCTCGCGCAGCAGGAAGAGGAAGTGCACGGTCAGGTTCTTGCGATGGGCGGCGTCGAGGGATCCGGCGGCCGACACGATGCTGACCAGGCGGCCCCCGGGGCGAGCGACCTCGATGCTGCGGGCCAGGAGCGGGCCGCCGACGGTGTCAAAGACCACGTCGACGCCCTGGCCATCCGTCTCGCGCAGGGTTCGCTCGACGAAGTCCTCGGCCTCATAATCGATGGCCACGTCAGCCCCCAGCTCGCGTACGAAGTCGAGGTTGCGCCGGCTGCAGGTGGCCAGGACGCGGCAGCCGGCCGCCCGGGCGATCTGGACGGCGAAGTGACCGACGCCGCCGGCGCCCCCGTGGATCAGCACCGTCTCGCCAGGACGGACGCCGGCGCGCACGACCAGCGCGTCCCAAGCCGTGCCCCCGGCCAGCGGGACGGCGGCCGCCTGCACGTGGTCGAGATTGCGGGGCTTGCGCGCGACGATGGCGGCGTCGACGACATGGTACTGGGCGTAGCTGCCGGGGCGCCCGCCGAAGATCTCGGGGGTGTAGTAGACCTCGTCGCCCGGCCTCCACTCCGTGACGCCGGGCCCCACCGCGTCCACCACGCCCGACACGTCGTAGCCGATGATGGCAGGCGGCCGGACCCCGGCCCAGGCGCCGTTGCGACGGATCTTGTAGTCGACGGGGTTGACGCTGCTCGCCACGACCCGCACGCGCAGCTCGCCCGGGCCGGGCGTCGGGTCGGGCACCTCCTGCAGCTCGAAGACCTCGGGGCCGCCGAAGGCCCGGATCACCATGGCTCGCATGACGTGACGCCCCCTCCCTGGCATCAGCGATGCACTGGGTGCAAGGTGACGAGCGTGCCAACATTCTACCATACCGCCCGGCTATAATGGGCCGGGGCGGCGCGGCGGGGAAGCGGGGGCGCCAGGACGAGGAGGGTGTCGGCTTGGCTGCGCTCCGTGATCTGCTCTATCTCGTAGCCCTCGCCTGGTGGACGGGTACCGCCGCTTACTTCGGCGGGAGCGCGACGCCGTCCGTCTTCGCGCACTTTGCCCGCACCGAGGCGGGGCAGATCGTCGAGGTGCTCTTCCCGGGGTACTACCGCACCGCACTGGCGACGGGGGCGGTGCTGGTGGCCATGGGGGCATGGCGGCTCGCGGCAGGGCGGCCGCGAGCCAGGCTTGCGCTGGCGCTGGCCGTGGTGATGCTCGCGATGGCTCTCGTCGGCGCGCTGCTGCAGCCGCGGATCCACGCCCTGCGCGTGCAGGCGGCCGAGGCCGGTCCGGATCGGCCCCTGCCGCCTGCCTTCGGGTTGCTGCACGGGCTGTCGGTGGTGGCCAGCGGCGTCTCGGTGCTGGCTGCCCTGGCGTCGTGGGCCATCATCGCCACCGCTGGCCTGTGAGCCGCCCGAGCGCCCGGTACACCCGGGGATCGGGCGGGGCGCTCACTTCAGCGCATCCAGGAGCAGCGAGTACAGCGAGATGAACCGCATCTCGTCCAGCGCCTTGTCGTCGTTCCACGTGGCCGCCACGCACAGCCTGCGGCCGTCATGGGCGGTGAGGGCCGTGGTCAAATTGAGCACCCCCGGCTCCGAGCCTCCCTTGAAGGCCACCGAGGTCCAGTCCTCGGGGCGGGCGACGCCGGGGTTGATGCCCATGAGGGGCAGGTCCCGCACCCGCTCCATCAGCGCGCACAGCTCCGTGCCGGTGAAGAACCACTCCACGTCCAGCGCCCTCGGCTCGCCCATGAACGTCTCGACGCCGGGCAGCGGCTGCTTGCCGATCTCGGGCAGCAGGGCCCGGCGCTCGGCCTCGTCGCCGGCGCGGTAGCGCGCCAGCAGCGCCTCGTTTTGCGGGGCCTTGAGTACGAAGGCCTCTCGGGTGCTGAGGAAGGGGCGGTTGCGCGGAGCCAGCGCCTCGACGGTCCCACGGCCCACCAGGTGGAGCAGCGTGTCGGCCGCCGTGTTGTCGCTGAGCGCGATCATCAGAGCGGCCAGGCTGTGGAGCGTCAGCGGCGCGCCGTCGGGCCACGACTGCAGGATGCCGGAGGGCAGGCTCTTCCACTGCGGCTCCAGGTGCACCACGTCGTCCCAGTGCCGGTGGCCCGAGCGGATCTGGTCGGCCAGGGCCGCCAGGATGGCCAGCTTGAAGGCCGAGCCGACGGCCATCGGCTGGTCGGCCGCCAGGGCCTCCCGGATCTGCCCGTCCTCCACGACGACCACGCTGACCCGCCCCGGCAGCTCCTCGAAGGCCGCGACGGCCTCACGCACGGCCGACCTGGACGAGTCGCCGGCGGCCCGAGCCCGGGGCGCCTGGAAGAAGAGTCCCATGAAGCGGCCCTGGTCG
>DATCKV010000024.1:0-2095 GCA_036564285.1 Limnochordales bacterium | reverse complement strand
CACCTCGTCCAGCCGCCCGCCGGCGTAGCCCGCCACGGTGCCCACGGCCAGCCCGACGGCGAGCGCGGCGCCCACCACGCCCAGGGCTACCGCGAAGGCGGTGCGGGTGCCCCAGACCACCCCGTAGAAGAGGTCGTACTGCCCCTCGGTGGTGCCGAAGGGGAAGCGCGCCGAGGGCGGCCGGGGCTCCACCGCGAAGCCCGAGCGGGGGATCCGGTACGGCTCGGCCGGGTTGCGGGGCGGCGCCAGGTAGGGCGCCAGCAGGGCCACGCAGGCGAACAGCGCCAGGATCACCAGCCCCGCGGTGGCCAGGGGGTTTCGCAGGAAGCGGCGCAGTGAATCCATGGCCGGCCTCCGCTTCCCTCCCGCCTCAGCCGACCCGCACCCGGGGGTCGATGAGGGCGTAGCTGATGTCCATGGCCAGGATCACCACCACCAGGATGACGGCGTAGAAGAGGGTGACCCCCAGCACGGTGGCCCGGTCCAGCTGCAGCGCCGCCGAGGCCAGCAGCCGGCCGATGCCCGGGTAGGCGAAGATGGTCTCGGTGATGACGACGCCGCCCAGCAGGCCCAGCACCATGAGGGCGATGATGGTGGAGACGGGGATCAGGGCGTTGCGGCGGGCGTGCCGGTTGATGACGGTGCGCTCGTCGAGCCCCTTGGCCCGGGCGGTGCGCACGTAGTCCTGGCGCAGGGTGTCCAGCATGCTGGAGCGGGTGATGCGCTGCAGCTGGGCCCAGTAGAGGTACGACAGCGTCACCACCGGCCCCACCATGTGGCGGATGGCATCCGCGAAGACGTCCAGCCGGCCGTTGATGAGGGCGTCGATGGTGACCAGGCCCGTCACCTGGCGGAACTCAGGGGAGACCACCACCTGGGTGGCCCAGACCGACAGCCGCCCCGGAGGGAACCACCCCAGCCAGCCGTAGAAGAGCATGAGGAAGAGCAGCCCGAAGACGAAGGTGGGGAAGGACCACCCCACGATGGCGAAGACCCGGCTGGCGTGATCCACCCAGGTGTTGTGGTGCACGGCCGCCAGGGTCCCCAGCCAGACGCCCCCCAGCGCCATGGGCACCGAGGCGTACAGGGTCAGCTCCAGCGTCGCGGGGAAGTGGCGCTTGATGGCGTCCCAGACGGGCTCCTTGGCCACCTCGGACCACCCCAGGTTCCCCGAGGCCAGCTCCTGCAGCCAGTTGACGTACTGGGTGGTGAGGGGCGCGTTCAGCCGGTACTTCTCCACCAGCTGGTCCAGGCTGAAGGACTTGAGCTCCTGCGGCGAGCGCACGTAGGTGGCCACCCGCTGGTAGGGCGACAGCAGCTGGCTCAGGGCGAAGATGACCAGGCTCGCGCCCGCCATGACCAGCGGCAGCATCAGCAGTCGTCGGAGGATGAGGCGTGCCATGGTGCGTCGTCCAAGCCTTCCCCTGCAGCTCCGGGGAGGCCCCCGGACGGGACCTCCCCCGGAGCGGCCGGTGCTTCAGCTGGAGGCCTTCCGAAGCCGGTAGAAGTCCTCCCCCGCCCGAATGGCGTTGGGATACCAGCCCTGCACCCAGTCGCGCATCACCACGGGCTGGGTGCGGTCCACCAGGAAGATGTCGATGGCCTGCTCGTACGCCAGCTGCTGCAGCCGGTAGTAGGCCTGGCGCCGCACCTCAGGATCCGTGCTGGAGACGCCCTGCGCGATGAGCGCGTCGAACTGCTGGCTCAGCTCAGCCGGCAGCTTCTGGGCCGCCGCGAAGGCGCCCGTGGAGTGCATGAAGGGCACCACGAAGTTGTGGGGATCGGGGAAGTCGGCCAGCCACCCGATGATGAAGAGCGGCAGCCGGCTCTCCAGGTAGGACTGCAGGTAGGTGGGCCAGGGCAGCGACTGGATGTCGATCTGGAACTTGGGGTTGATGCTCTCGATGTTGTGCTCCAGGATCTCGGCCGCGATGCGGCGGGCGTCGTTGCCGGCGTTGTAGGCGATGGTCATCCGGAAGCCCTTCTCCCACAGCTGCCCGCCCCAGGCCCGCCGGAAGTGCTCCTCGGCCTTCTTGAGGTCGAAGGTGTAGACGGGCTGCTCGGGGTTGAAGAAGGGCAGGGAGGAGGGGATGGG
>DATCKV010000023.1:0-7904 GCA_036564285.1 Limnochordales bacterium | reverse complement strand
GGGCCTGGATGCCGGCGTGCTGGTCTCCGAAGAGGCCCGCCGGCACGGGGATCCGCTGCCCGACGTCTACATCCTGGGGGAATACGTGGAAGACCCCCACGGGCTGGGGCGCTACGTCGTCTTATATTATGGGTCCTTCCGGGCCATCCTGGGCGATGCGGACGTGAAAACGCTCCGCCGGGAGATCGAGGCGACGCTGCGCCACGAGCTGCGGCACCACATCGAGAGCCTGGCCGGGGTCGACGACCTGGACGAGGAGGACTGGCGCGAGCTGCAGGCCATGCGGGAGGAGGCCCGGAGGCGTGCGGCGGCGCGGGGGGACGGGGCTCCCCGGAGGCTTCGGCGGCGGGGTCGGCGGCCCCGGGGTTGAAAAAAGTTGTGGCATCGGTAACAATCTTGTAACGCGCCAAGGTTAATATAGGAGCGAAGCCATCAGGATGCCGAGCCGGTCTTGACGACCGGCTTCTTGAGGCGGCTAGCGGGACGAAAAATGACCTGCCGGGACGCAGGCGGGCTCACCGGCGGCGGCCCGGCCAGCGGGCGTGGCCCGCAGCAAGCAGTCGAAGGAGCTGATGTAAGGATGCCCAGGCGCAAGCGCAGTCAGACCGGAGCCGGCGGCCAGGCGGTGACCCTGGACGACGTGGCCAAGGCCGCGGGCGTCTCCAAGGCCACGGTCTCTCGGGTCATCAACGGCAAGTCGTGCGTCAGGCCTCACGTGCGCGAGCGGGTGCTCAAGGCCGTGCGTAAGCTCAACTACCACCCCAACGCGGTGGCGCGAGCGCTGGCCACGCGCCGCACGGGCCAGGTGGGCCTGCTCCTCTCCTTGCCGTCCTCCATGCCGGGCTACGGCCTGGGGCTCATCCAGGGCATCGAGGCGGTACTGCGCCGGGAGCAGATGCACCTGGTGCTCCACGTCGTGGACGCCCAGCAGGCCCAGTGGGATCCGCCTGCATCGGTGACCCAGCGCCAGGTCGACGGCCTCATCGTGGGCGGCGACCTGCGGGGCGCCGAGTGGCTCAAGAAGCTGGCAGGGGAGCGCCTGCCGGTGGTGGTGCTGGGTGACGAGTACCCCGAGGGCCTGGCTTTCAGCGCCGTCACCCTGGACTGGATGACCCCGTCCTCCCAGGCGGTGGAGCGCCTGGTGTCGGCCGGGCACCGCCGCATCGGGGCCATCATCCCCAGCGGGCGCTGGGGTGACCAGGTGCGCGGCGGCATCGAGCGGGCTCTGCAGGCGGGAGGGCTCGGTGCCGACGCCGCGGTCATCGTCAAGGTGGAGACGGAGGAGCTGAAGAACGGTACGGCCCATGCCGCCGGCTACGAGGCGACCCGCCGCATCCTGGAGAAGGCGCCGACGGCGCTGTACGTGGCCCATGAGGCGCTGGTGCCCGGGGTGCTCCATGCGCTCAAGGAGGCGCACGTCGCCGTGCCCCAGGATCTGGCGCTGGTGGTCTGGGGCCACGGCTCGGCCGGCGAGCAGGCCATGAGCCTGACCGCCGTGACCGTCAACCGGGAGCAGATGGGGCGCATGGCGGCGCTGATGCTGCTGGATCTCCTGAAGGATCCCAGCCGGCCGGCGGTGCAGCTGGCCATCACCCCCAGCCTGGTGGTGCGGGACAGCTGCGGCACCCGGGAGCGGTCGGCCCAGCGGGCCGCCTTCTCCCTGGCCTGAGGGGCGCCCGGCCGGTCGGTCGGTGGCGGGGGGCGGCGCCGGCGGGTCCGGCGCCGCCCCCTTCGTTGCCGGGGTCCGGCGGGCCGGCGGAGGGGAGCTGCCCCTGGTGACGAAGGGATCGGATCCCGGATCCGCCCCGGCGGTCGGCCCGTGGGGCCCCGCCCCCGGGGCGGTGCGGGGAGGTGGGGCCTTCTTGTCCATCCGGTTCGGCACCGACGGCTGGCGGGCCGTCATCGCGGACCAGTTCACCTTCGCCAACGTGCGCCTGGTGGCCCAGGCCATCGCCGACTACCTGCAGGAGGCCGGCCTGGCCCGCCGGGAGGTGCTGGTGGGCTTCGACACCCGCTTCATGGCGGAGCGCTTCGCGGACGAGGTGGCCTCGGTCCTGGCCGGCAACGGGCTGGCGGTGGGGCTGGCCACCACCGACGTGCCCACCCCGGCCCTGGCCCACGCCGTGGTCTACCAGCGCGCGGCGGGCGCCGTGATGCTGACGGCCAGCCACAACCCTCCCACGTACCTGGGCATCAAGTTCATCCCGGAGTACGGCGGCCCGGCCCAGTCCGAGGTGACCGCGGCCATTGAGGAGCACATCCGCCGCCTCAGCCGGGAGGCGCAGGCCGGCCACCTGCCCGTGCGGTCGGTGGATCTGGCCCAGGCGCGCCGGCAGGGCCTGGTGGAGCCCATCGAGCCCCGGCTGGAGTACCTGGAGCACGTGCTGAGCGTGGTGGGCACGGCCCGGCTGCCGCGGCGCGTCGAGGTGGTCTACGACGCCATGTACGGCACCGGCCGCGGCTACGTGCCCGACGCCCTCGACAGCCTGGGGGTGCGCAGCCACACCCTCCACGGGGTGAGGGATCCTCTCTTCGGCGGCGGCGCCCCCGAGCCCAACCGGGAACACCTGGAAGAGCTGGTGGAGGCGGTGCGGCGCCGTCCCGGCAGCCTCGGCATCGCCACCGACGGGGACGCGGACCGGTTCGGGGTGGTGGACGAGGGCGGGACCTACCTCTCGGCCAACCAGGTGCTGACGCTGGTGGCCGACTACCTGCTGCGGGTGCGGGAGATGCGCGGCAGCGTCGTGCGCACCGTGGCCACCACCCACCGGCTGGACGCGCTGGCCGCCGAGCACGGGGTGCCCCTGCGGGAGGTGCCCGTGGGTTTCAAGCACATCGCCGCCGTCATGCGGCGGGAGAGCGTCTCGCTGGGGGGCGAGGAGAGCGGCGGCCTCAGCGTGGCCGGGCACATCCCCGAGAAGGACGGCATCCTGGCCGTGCTGCTGGTGACGCGCATCTGGGCGGAGAGCGGCCAGCCCCTGTCGAGCCTCTTGGAGTCCATCTACCGGCGGGTGGGCCCGGCCTTCAGCCGGCGGGTCGACATCCCCGCGGGGGAGGAGGCCAAGCGCCGGATGCTGGAGGCCATGGCGGCGCGCCCCGCCGCGAGCTGGGCCGGGAGGCGGGTAGAGCGGGTGCAGCAGCTGGACGGCGTCAAGGTGCTCCTGGAAGGAGGCGCCTGGTGGCTCCTGCGGGCTTCGGGGACCGAGCCGCTGGTGCGCCTCTACCTGGAGGCGCCAGACCCCGAGGTGCTGGGCGCGGTGGAGCGGGAGGTGCGTGCCGAGCTGGAGCGGCTGGCCGCCGGCTGAGGCGGGCCGCGCCGGAGCCGGCCATCGGTGGGGCGCATATGGATCGTGGCCGTGGGCCGGGTGCGGCATCCGGGGCTGCGGGCCTTGGTGGAGGAGTACCTGGCGCGCGCGGCCCGGCTGGGGCTGCCGGTGCGCATGGTGGAGGTGAAGGAGGCAGCCCGCGTCGACGAGGAGGGCCGCCGGATGCTGGCCCTGTCGCTGCCTCCCCGCACGTGGCGGGTGGCCCTGGACGACGCCGGGCGCCTGCCCGAGGGGAGCCCGGCCTTCGCGGCGTGGCTGCAGCGGCGCCTGGCCGTCTCCGACACGGCCTTCTTCGTCGGCGGCGCGCGAGGGCTGGACGGCCAGGTGCTGGCGCGCTGCGACGAGCGCCTCTCGCTGTCGCCCCTCACCATGGCCCACGAGCTGGCCCGGGCGGTGCTGGCCGAGCAGATCTACCGGGCGGCCACCCTGTGGCGGGGGGTGCCCTATCCCAAGTAGGCGCGCGGGCCGGCGCCATCGCATTGATCGAGTGCACACGAGCGCGTTATAATGAGCCCGCACGCCGCTGGCCGGGGTTTTTTCGCCTTTTTCCGCTTGCCTTGCGAACGGGGGTGAGTCCCGGTGGCCTTGATGCGCTGGAAGAAGATCTCCGACGCCGTGGTGCGCCGTCTACCCCTCTACCTGCGAGTCCTGGAGGAGGCCTATCAGAGCGGCGAGGTCAAGCTGATGTCCTCCCAGGAGCTGGGCGAGCGAGCCGGGGTCAGCCCGGCGCTGGTGCGCAAGGACCTGGCCTGGTTCGGGGAGTTCGGCAAGCAGGGCGTGGGCTACGAGGTGCGCTACCTTCGGGAAGAGCTCCGCAAGATCCTCAACCTGGACCGGGAGATCCGGGTGGCCATCATCGGCGTCGGGAGCCTGGGCCAAGCCCTCGTCCGCTACAACCAGCAGCGCTACCGGGAGGACCAGCACTTCAACCTGCACGTGGTGGCCCTCTTCGACAACGACCCCGCCAAGATCAACACCCGGGTCGACGGCCTGCTCATCCACCCCATCGAATCCCTGCCGCAGGTGACCCGGGAGCAGGGCCTGCAGATGGCCATCGTGACGGTGCCCGCGTCGGCCGCGCAGCAGGTGGTGGACCGCTGCGTGGAGGCAGGCATCCGGGCCATCCTCAACTTCGCCCCGGCCAAGCTGACGGTACCCGAGGGCGTGCACCTGGCCAACGCCGATGTGAGCCTGGAGATGCAGCGGCTGGCCTACTACCTGGGCGAGTGAGGGTCGGCAGGGTACGGCGGTGACGCGGCGGCGCGGAGTGGGGCACGGCGCGGCGCTGACGCTGGACAGGCTGGGCGTGCCCCGGGACCGGGAGGGTCGGGAGCGCTACGTCCGGGAGATGTTCGACAGCATCTCCCACCGCTACGACCTGCTCAACCGCCTGCTCAGCTTCGGGCAGGACGTGCTGTGGAGGCGGGCTGCCGCCCGGGCCGCGGCCCGGCCCGGCGTGCAGCGGGTGGTGGACGTCGCGACGGGCACGGCCGACCTGGCCGTGGAGGTGGCCAGGCGCCTGGGGCCCGGGGGGCGTGTGGTGGGCGTCGACTTCGCGCTGGGCATGATGAGGGTGGGCCTGGCCAAGATCGGCCGCAACGGCGTGGGCGCGCGCGTGCGGATGGTGGGCGGCAACGGCCTGGCGCTGCCGTTCGCCGACGGGGCCTTCGACGCGGCCACCACGGCCTTCGCGGCCCGCAACGTGGCCGACCTGCACGCTTTCTTCGGGGAGCTGCGGCGGGTGGTGAGGCCCGGGGGGCCCGTGGTCTGCCTGGAGCTGTCCCACCCGTCTCCGGCGCTGTGGCGGTGGCTTTACGGCCTCTACTTCTACCGCGCGGTGCCCCGCATCGGAAGGCTCGTCATCGGCCGATCGGGCCCCTACGAGTACCTGCCCGGCTCTCTGACGGACTTCCCCGAGCCCGGCCGGCTGGCGGCCATCATGCGGGAGGCCGGCCTGGCAAGGGTAAGTTACCGGCTGCTGCTGGGCGGCGTCGCGGCCGTCCACGTGGGGGAGGTGCCCCGGCCTGGAGACGGTTGAGCAGCGCATCCGATCCTATCTGGGCGACGCCCTGGCCCGGGTCGAGCGGCTGCTGCACGACGTGCTGGCGGCCACCGAGCCCCTGGGCGCCACCACCTCTCTGCACCTGCTGCAGGCGGGGGGCAAGCGGATCCGGCCGGTGCTGACGCTCCTGTCGGGCCGCCTCTTCGGCGCCCCCGACGAGGCGGTCATCCCCATCGCGGCGGCCGCCGAGATGATCCACATGGCCACCCTGGTGCACGACGACGTCATCGACGGGGCCCGCAGCCGGCGGGGCCGGCCCACCGTCAACGCCATCTGGGGCGACTACCCGGCGGTGCTGACGGGCGACTTCATGCTGGCCCGGGCCATGAGCCTCATCGTGGACCAGGGGCATCCCCGGGTGCTCAAGGTCATGTCCGACATGATCTACGAGATGTGCGAGGGCGAGATCGCCCAGCACGAGGCCAAGGGGCGCCTGGACCTCACCGAGCAGGAGTACCTGCGGCGCATCGGCAAGAAGACGGCCCGCTTCTTCCAGGCCTGCGCCGAGAGCGGGGCGCTCCTGGGGGGCGCGCCGGCAGCCCACGTGCGGGCCATGGGCCAGTTCGGGTACAACCTGGGCATGGCTTTTCAGGTGGTGGACGATCTCCTGGACATGACCGGCGACGAGAGGGCCATGGGCAAGCCCGTGGGATCGGACCTGGCCCAGGGGGTGCTGACGCTGCCGGTCATCTACCTGCTGCAGCGGGAGGAGTACCGGGAGCGGGTCGCCAGCCGGCTGCGGGTGCTGCCCCCCTCCCGCCAGGACATCCAGGCCGTCCTGCAGCTGGTGCGGCAAAACGGCGCCCTCCACTACACCCAGGAGGTGGCCGGGCGCTACGCCCGACGGGCGGTGGAGTCCCTGGAGGGCGTGCCGGCGGGGGAGGCGGCCGAGCTGCTGCGGGAGATGGTGGCGGCGCTGGGCCAGCGCAGCCGCTGAGAGCCGCCGGCCGGAAGGATCGCCGGACCGCGGCCCAGAAGGGTCTCCATCCGGCTCGGGACCAGGCCGGTCAGGCGTCAGCGCCTGGAAAGCGCGGGGAGATGAGGACGACCTGCCATGTTCAACATCGGTCCCGGCGAGCTGCTGGTCATCCTGCTGCTGGCCCTGATCATCTTCGGGCCCGGGAAGCTGCCCGAGGTGGGACGTGCCCTGGGCCGCACCATCAACGAGTTCCGGCGGGCGACCCAGGAGCCCGCCTCGCCGCCTCCGGCACCTCCGGCTGCACCGCCGGCGCCGCCTGCGACCGGGGGCAGCAGTGCCGCGGGCCAGCCGCCCGCCGGGCAGGCCGGGACGCCCGCAGCCGGGCAGGGGCCGCATGAGTCCGGCGGCGCAGGCGGGGCGTGAGCGCGGCGGGGCCGCGGAGCGGCTGAGCGGGTGGCGAGCCCGGCGGCGCCTGCCCGGCGCCGAGATGACCCTTCCCGAGCACCTGGAGGAGCTGCGCTACCGGCTGCTGGTGTCGCTGGCGGCCCTGGCCGGCGGTTTCGCAGCGGGCTGGCGGGCCACGCCGCACGCGCTGGACGCCCTGGAGCGGTGGACCGGCCCCCTGGTGGTGGTGACGCCTGCAGAGGCTTTCGTCACCTACCTTCGGGTGGCCTTCACGCTGGGGCTCGCCGTCGCCTCGCCCATCATCGCAGCCCAGGTCTGGCTCTTCGTGGTGCCGGGGCTGTACCCCCACGAGATCGCGCTGGCCGCCCGGGTGGGGCCGGCGGCCGCGGGGCTGTTCGCGATGGGGTTGGCCTTCGGGGCCGGGGTCATCTTTCCGGTGGCCATGCGCTTCTTGCTGACGCAGGCAGGGCCCGGTGTGGTCTCCGCGCTGTCGGCCAGCCGGGCCCTCTCCTTCGCGCTGGGTCTGGTGCTTCCCTTCGGGCTCGTCTTCCAGATGCCGCTGGCCGCTTACGCGGCGGCCAGGCTGGGCGTGCTGCAGCCCGCGGCACTGGCCCGGCTGCGCCGGTGGGCCGTGCTGCTGGCCTTCGTGGTGGGGGCCGCCCTGACGCCCCCCGACGTGGTGTCGCAGCTGCTGATGGCGGTGCCCCTGGTGGGGCTGTACGAGGTCTCCATCCTCACCGCCAGATGGGGCGCCCGCAGCCGCCAGACACGGGAGGAGGCGGCCGGCGTGCGGGGCGAGGCGGGTTAGGCCATGCCTGAGGAGCCTTGGGAGAGCCAGTGGGAGCAGCTGGCGCGCCTGCTGCAGCGGTCGCCGCTGGTGCAGCGCCTGGAGGCGGTGCGCCGCTACCTGGCCGCTGCCCTGGCCGTCTTCGTGGTGGCGGCGGGGGCCGCCTTCTCCCTCTCGGCGGCGGTGCTGCAGGACATGCAGCGCCGCATGCCCCGGGCTCAGGAGCTGATCATGCTGGCCCCGGCCGAGGGCTTCCTGGTGCGTGTCAAGATCGCCCTGGCCCTGGGAGCGGCCACGGCCGTCCCGCTGGTGATGCTGGGAGCCTGGGCCGCCGCCACCCGGGGGCGGAGCCGGCGCCAGCGGTTCGTCACCTTCCTGGCCATCCCGGCTTCCCTGGGGCTGTTC
>DATCKV010000022.1:0-7958 GCA_036564285.1 Limnochordales bacterium | reverse complement strand
GTTGCCCGATGGGGTGCAGCGGGTCGTCCAGGCCCTGCGGGCGGCAGGGGTGACGGCCGAGCTCCGCCTCTTCCAGGACCGCAGCACCCGCACGGCCGAGGACGCGGCGCGCTCGGTGGGCGCCGAGGTGGGCCGGATCGTCAAGAGCCTGGTCTTCATGGCTGGCGAAGAGCCTGTCGTGGTGCTGGCCTCGGGCGCCCACCGGGTGGACGAGGCCCGCCTGGCCTCCGTGGTGGGATCGCCGGTGCGGCGCGCCAGCCCCGAGCAGGCCCGGCAGGCGACGGGCTTCGCCATCGGCGGCATCCCGCCCCTGGGCCACCCCCGGCGGCTCCGCACGCTCATGGACCGGGCGCTGCTGGGCTACGACCGGGTGTGGGCGGCGGCCGGCGCGCCCAACGCCCTGTTTGCTGTCGACCCCCGGGAGCTGCAGCGGGCCACCGGCGCCGCCGTGGTCGACGTGGCAGAGCGGTGAGGCCAGGGGGGCTCACCGGCGGGCGGCCGCGCGCACCAGGGCGAAGCCGGCGGTCAGGGCCAGGACGATGGCCGGGCCCGACGGGATGGAGAGGTAGTAGGAGAGGTAGAGGCCCACCACGGAGCCCGCCACGGCCAGTGCGACGGAGATGGCTGCCATCCCGGCCAGGCTGCGAGCCACCAGCCGCGCCGCCGCTCCCGGCGTCACCAGCAGGGCCAGCGTCATGGTGGCGCCCACCGTCTGCAGGGCCAGCACCGTGGTGAGGGCCACCAGCACCAGCAGGCCCAGCTGCAGCCACCCCACCGGCAGGCGCATCGTCCCGGCCAGCACCGGGTCGAAGGAGACGATGGCCAGGGGCCGCCACAGCAGGAGCACCACGGCCACCGTCAGCGCCCCCAGCGCTGCGGCCCTGGCCAGGTCCTCGGGGCCGACGCCCAGCACGTCGCCGAACAGCACGTGGGCCAGGTCCACCGCGTAGGCCCGCCGGGTGGAAATGAGGGCCACGCCCAGGGCCAGCGACGCGGCCATGACCACGCCGATGGCCGTCTCCTCCCGCACGTGCCCCTCCCGGGCCACCGCGTGGATGGCCGCCGAGGCGGCCAGGGCCGCCGCCAGGCCGCCCCAGAAGAGGGCACCCCCGCCCGGACCCGCCAGCAGGTAGGCGGCGGCCACCCCGGGCAGCACCGCGTGGGCCAGCGCGTCGGCGAAGAAGGCCGTGCCCCGCACCACTGTGAAGGTGCTGGCCAGACCTCCCACGCCTCCCACCAGCAGGGCGGCCAGCAGGGCGCTGCGCATGAAGCCGTAGTCGAAGGGCTGCCGCAGCCAAAGCCACGCCGCCTCCAGAGCGCCCGCCGCGCTCATCCCGCCGACCGCCCCTCCCACGGCACCGGCTCCCGCCACCGCTCCCACCGGCCCGACGGCGAGGATCGCACCGCCGAGGGCAGCGGCACG
Source organism: Limnochordales bacterium (assembly GCA_036564285.1). Lineage (GTDB taxonomy): Bacteria > Bacillota > Limnochordia > Limnochordales > Geochordaceae > Geochorda. The sequence goes on along the minus strand of DATCKV010000022.1, from coordinate 6,535 downwards.
TCGCCGTCACGGGTGCAGACCGCCTCGGGCGGGCCGAAGGCCAGCACCCGGCCGCGCAGCACCAGCACCCGGTCGAACCAGTGGCTGCCCGCCACGAAGTCCAGGTCGTGGGTGGACATCAGCAGCGCGACGCCCCGCTCCCGCAGGGCCGACAGGGCCTGCACCACCGTCTCCTGGGCGCCCTCCTCCACCGCGTTGAAGGGCTCGTCCAGGAGCAGCAGGGGCGCCTGCTGGGCCAGGGCCCGCGCCAGGAAGACCCGCTGCTGCTGACCGCCCGAGAGGCGGTGGATGGGCCACCGCGCCAGCTGCTCCAGCCCCACCTGGCGGAGCGCCTCCCGCACCGCCTGCCGGTCCTGGGGGCCGGGCCGCCTCCACAGGCCCAGGTAGGGGTAGCGGCCCATCATGACCACGTCCCACACCGTGGCGGGGTAGTGCCAGTTGACCGACTCCTGCTGCGGGGTGTACGCCAGGCGAACCGCCCGGGCCCCGTCCGGCGCGGTGAGCACGATGCGGCCCGCCGACGGGCGCACCAGCCCCGCGATGCACTTGAAGAGGGTCGACTTGCCCGCGCCGTTGGGGCCCACCACCGCGACCCGCTGGCCGGGGTAGACGGTGAAGGTGACGTCCTCCAGGACGACCCGGGGGCCGTAGGCGGCCCTCAGCCCCTCCACCTGCAGCAGGGGCCGGTCCGGGCTCGCGACACCGCCACGCTCAACCATCCCGCAGCGCCTCCACGATTCGGGTGACGTTGGTGCGCATGAAGCCCTCGTAGGTCTCCGCGCCGGAGCCGGGCGGGCCCAGGGAGTCGGTGTAGAGGGTGACCAACGGCAGGTCCGCCTCCCGGCTCACCCGCTCCCCCAGCGCCGGCGAGGCCGTCGCCTCGGCGAAGATGGCCTTCACGGGCAGGGAGCGGATGCGCTGCAGCAGGCGGGCCGTGTCGGAAGCGGACGCCTCCGCCAGGGTGCTGCCGCCCGGCAGGACGGTCCCCACCACGGTGAACCCATACTCCGCGGCCAGGTGCCCCAGCGCGTCGTGGTTGGCCACCAGCAGGCGCCGCTCGGGCGGGATGGTGGCCACCTGCCGGCGGACCCACGCGTCCAGCTCCTGCAGGCGCCGCCGGTACGCGGCCGCCCGCGCCCGGTAGCCCGGCTCGCCGCCGGGGTCCAGGCGGGCCAGGGTGTCGGCCACCGCTTCCACCGCCTGCATCACCCGGGGCACGCTCCACCAGAAGTGGGGATCCACCTCCCCCTCGTCGGAGTGGGCTGGCCCGCCCTCCCCGTAGGCCCGGCGCGCGATCTCGTCCCGGCGCATGGCCACCAGCGGCGCCAGCTCCACCACCGCCCCCTGCGGCGCGGCGGTGCGCACCAGCCTCGACAGGGCCGGCGGCTCCAGCCCTGCGCCCACCAGCACCACCAGGCGGGCCGACGCCAGCCGGCGGGCGTCGCCAGGTGCCGGCTGGTACGAGTGGGGATCGGCCCCCGGCGGCATCAGGGAGACCACCGACCAGCTGTCGCCGGCCACGGTCTGCACCAGATCCTGCAGGATGGTGGTGGAGACGACGGCCTGCAGGGAGGCCCCGGCCGCCGCCTGGGCGGCCATCCCGCCACCCACCGCCACCAGCGCGGCCAGCAGCGCCGCAGCCGGCGGGAGGAAATTGAGACGCTGTCTCATGAAGCCCAACCCTACCCCTCCCTTCGCCCCGTCCGTCGGGCGACCGGCTCAGCCCTGCGATGCGCACGACGGGCACAAACCGTAGAACTCCAGCAGGTGCCCCTGTACCTTGACGCCCCACTGCCGCTCCAGCTGGGCCGCCAGCGCGTCGGCGTCGCAGCGCCCGAACTCGATGACCCGGTGGCACCTGTTGCAGATGAAGTGATGGTGATGGCCCCGCTCGGCGGCCGCGTAGTGGGCCTGCGCCGTCCGCAGCAGCGACGGCTGCACCGCGCACAGCCGGCTCAGGATGGCCAGGGTGCGGTAGACCGTGGCCCTGCCCACCCCGGGATGGCGCCGCTGCACCTCGGCCACGATCTCCGGCGCGCTGCGGTGCCCGCCCGACTGCATCGCCTCCACGACCGCCCGCCGGGCCGCCGTCAGCCGGTAGCCGGCCCGGCGAAGGGCCTCCAGCATGACGGCGCCCGCCGCCTCCGGCGCCTGTGCCGGCCCGGGCTCGCTGCCGGCCGGCTCTGCCGCGTCACGTCCGGGGGCCGGGCGAACTGACTGAGACATCGTCTCAATTATCCCCGCGCGCCGGGCCGGCGTCAACACGCCTCCCCGGCTTCCCCGGCCAGCAGGCGCCGGATGAACCCGTGGTGCCCGGGGGCCATGCTCTCGGGGCTCAGGTCCGCCACGGCCACCCACCGCACCTCCGTCACCTCGTCGGCCTGGGCCCTGGCCGGCACGTCGGCCGCCTCCACCCGGTAGAAGAACCGCAGGGAGTTGAAGGGGTGCTGGAAGAAGGCGATGAACCCCTGGTCGAACCCCACGCACTCCCCCACCGAGATGGGAATCCCGGTCTCCTCCTCGTACTCCCGCCTCAGGCCCTCCTCCAGGGTCTCCCAGGGCGCCACCGCCCCGCCCGGCAGCTCCCAGCGCCCGGTGAAGCGGGACCGGGCCACCAGCACCCGGCCGTCCCGCAGCGCGATGCCGTAGGCCGCCGGCCGGAAGCGCAGGGCCTCGGCCGGGAACTGCCGGGTCTCGCCCCGCACCGTCACGCACGCCACCATCCGCTTCGGCGCCCGCATCGCGGCCCTCCCCCGCCGGCTGAGAGCCCGGCCGGCTCTTTTCCCCCATCATAACCCTGCGCCGGCAGGAACGGGCAGCGCGGGGGCGAAGGTTGGCTGGCCGTGAAGGCCGTCTTGTTCGACGTCACGATCCCGCGCTACGCGGCCGCCCGCCTGGCCGGGCGCCTGTGGGCCGACGCCTACACCGGGCCGGTGGGGCCGGCCCGGCTGCGGGAGGTGCCGGTGCCGGAGCTGCCCGGGCCTGACTGGGTCCTGGTGCGCACCCGGCTGGGAGGCATCTGCGGCAGCGACCTGCACACCCTCTTCCTGGAGACGAGCCCGTCGACTTCGCCGCTGGCCTCCTTCCCCTTCGTCCTCGGCCACGAAAACGTGGGCGTCATCGAGCGGGCGGGCCCGTCCGTGGAGGGCTTTTCGCCCGGGCAGCGCGTGGTGGTGGACCCCGTGCTGGGCTGCGAGGCCCGGGGCATCGACCCGCCGTGCGCCGCCTGCCGCCGGGGCGACTATCAGCTCTGCGAGCACTTCACCGAGGGGCGGCTGGCGCCCGGCACCCTCATCGGCACCTGCCGCGACACCGGCGGGAGCTGGGGCGAGTACTTCGTGGCCCACCGCTCGCAGCTGCTGCCCGTGCCCGAGGGCCTCTCCGACGAGGCGGCCCTCATGGCCGAGCCCTTCGCGGTGGCGCTGCACCCGGTGCTGCGCTGGCCTCCGGCGCCCGGCCAGACGGCCCTGGTCATCGGCGCCGGCACGGTGGGCCTGGGGGTGGTGGCGGCGCTCAAGACCGTGGCCCCCGGGGTGCGGGTGGTGGCCGTCGCGCGCCACCGCCACCAGGCCGAGATGGCCGCCCGACTGGGCGCCGACGAGGTGGTCACGGAGCGGGGCCGGGCCCTGGACGAGCGCCTGGCCTCGCTGCTGGGCGCCAGGCTGCTGCGGCCCATCCTGGGGCGGCCCGTGCCCGTGGGCGGGGCCGACGTGACGTACGAGTGCGTGGGCAGCGGCGCCAGCATCGCCGACGCCCTGCGCTTCACCCGCGCGGGGGGTCGGGTGGTGCTGGCCGGGCTGGCCTCCCTGCCCCGGGGCGTCGACTGGACCCCCATCTGGCTCAAGGAGCTGGAGCTGCGGGGCACATACTGCTACGGCTACGAGCGGCTCCCCGACGGGCGCCGGATGCGCACCATGGCCTACGCCCTGGAGCTGATGGCCGCAGGCCGGGTCGACCTGGCCCCCCTGGTCACTCACACCTTCCCCCTGGAGCGCTGGCGCGACGCCGTACGGGTGGCCAGCCGCAAGGGGCCCAGCGGCGCCATCCGGGTGGCCCTGGCGCCGTGACCGGCCCTGGTCGGCGGGCTCACCGCTGGGACCAGGCCCGGCGCGCGTCCTGGTAGCCGCGCTCCATGGCCGCCAGCACGGCCTGACGGTCGCCGAAGCCGAAGGTGCCGGGCGGGTCCAGCTCGGCGTCGGGGCAGACCTCAATGAGGCCCACCACCCGCTTGCGCCGCCCCTCCTCCTCGTAGCCGATGGCCGCCTTGAGGCGGCGCACCAGGGGGGCGTCGGGCTCCGGAAACTGCTCGATGGCGGCCACCAGCTCGTTGATGCGCCGGGCCTCCCGCAGGTCTTCGTACATGAGCCGATCCAGCATCATGGGCCACAGGCGCCTCACCACCGAGACGACGTCGGCGAACGGCCCCGGCTCCGGCAGAAGGCCGCTTCGCCCGCACCCCGCCATGGTGGCCACCACCAGCACGTCCTGCACCCCCCGCCGGATCACCGGCTTCAGGGGGGCGTTGTCGAAGACGCCGCCGTCCACGTACCAGTGGGAGCCGATGGGCTGCGACGGGAAGGCCACCGGCAGCGCCGACGAGGCCAGCACCGCGTCCAGCACCCGCACCTCGGGCGTGGAGCGGTCGAAGACCACGGTACGAGCGGCGTTGAGGTCCGTGGCGGTCACCAGCAGTTCGACCCGGCGGTAGTCGCCCATCCGCCGCCCGGGCGGGATGAAGCGGCAGAGGCGCCGCACCGCCCGCGCGTGGTCCAAGAGCGAGCGCACCGACCTCCAGACCGCGGGCGTGGGACCGCACGTCACCAGCCGCAGCAGCGCCGAGAGCAGGCCCCGCCAGTCCGGCCGGATGAGGGCGTCCAGCTCCAGCCAGGCCTCCCGCAGCGCCGCCAGGGCCTCCGGCAGGTCGCCCGACTCGATGCCCTCGGCCACCACGGCCCCGTGGACGGCGCCGATGGAGGCGCCGCTGACGACGGCGAAGGGGGCCGGCCCCAGCCGCTCCACCGTCGCCTGCAGCGCCCCCACCTGGTAGGCACCCCGGGCCCCGCCGCCGCTCAGCACCAGGCCCAGCCCGCCTCGGGGGCGGCACGCCCTCGCCCGGCACGGCCCCCCACCCCCCCGACCGTCACAGACGGGCCCGCCGGGAGGCCTCCAGCTCCGAGCGCATCTGGCGGAACTCCTCGGCCGTGATCTCGCCGCGGGCGAAGCGCTCCTCCAGGATAGCGATGGCCCGGTCCGGCTGTTCAGGATGCCGAGCCCGGCTCTCCACCACCAGGAAGCGCACCAGCCACGCCGCCCCCCCGATGAGGAGGGCCCAGAACAGCACCGCCATCAAGGGGCCGAGCCACCACGGGCCGTACCAGACCATGGGGCCCGGCCAGCGACTCCACATGCCCCATCACCCTCTCCCATTGTCGCACGGCCGGCGGCGGACCGATGCTGAAGCCTCCCTGACGGCCCCGTGAAGAAGCTGTGAAGGGCCTCCGTCCGGCCAGGGAAAGGGGGGGCCGCGTCGAACGCCGGGTCGGAGCGTGAGGGCCGTGCTGGACTACTTCGAGGCCCAGGCGCTGCTGACCCCGGAGCAGCGCCACCTCCGCCAGGAGCTGCGCCGCTTCCTGGAGGCCGAGGCGCTGCCCCACATCCGGGAGTGGTGGGAGCAGGGCCGCTTCCCCCGCCACCTCATCGGGCGCTTCGGCGAGCTGGGCCTGCTGGGCGCCGACCTGCCCGAGCGGTGGGGCTGCGCCGGCCTGGACGGCGTGGCGTACGGCCTGATCATGTACGAGCTGGAGCGGGTCGACTCGGCTCTGCGGAGCTTCGTCAGCGTCCAGGGCGCCCTGGTGATGGGCCCCATCTTCGCCTACGGCTCCGAGGAGCAGAAGCAGGAGTGGCTGCCCCGGCTGGCCCGGGGCGAGGCCGTCGGGTGCTTCGGGCTGACGGAGCCCGAGGGCGGCTCGGATCCGGGCGCGATGCGCACCCGGGCCCGGCGGGACGGCGACGATTGGGTGCTGAGCGGCACCAAGCGCTGGATCACCAACGGCAGCATCGCCGACGTGGCCGTCATCTGGGCCAAGGACGACAGGGGCACGGTGCGGGGCTTCCTGGTGCCCACGGACCGACCGGGCTTCCAGAGCCGGGAGATTCCCCGCAAGATGAGCCTGCGGGCCTCCATCACCTCGGAGCTGACCCTGGACGACGTGCGGGTGCCCGCCTCGGCCGAGCTGCCCGGCGCCGAGGGGCTGCGGGCGCCCCTCAGCTGCCTCACCCAGGCCCGCTACGGCATCGCCTGGGGGGCGCTGGGCGCGCTGGAAGCCGTCTACACCGAGGCGCTGGCGTTCGCCAGGAGCCGGGTCACCTTCGGGCGGCCCATCGCGGGCCGCCAGCTGGTGCAGGCCAAGCTGGCCGACATGCTCACCGAGCACACCAAGGGCCTGCTCCTGGCCTGGCGGCTGGGGCGGCTCAAGGACGAGGGCCGGCTTCGCTACGCCCAGGTCTCGCTGGCCAAGCGCAACAACGTGCGGGC
>DATCKV010000021.1:0-3475 GCA_036564285.1 Limnochordales bacterium | reverse complement strand
CGGGTTGACGTCGCCCACCACCACCAGATGGCCGTCGTAGGCGATCCGCTGGCCCGACCGAAGGGTGCGCTTCACCAGAAGGGTGCGATCCGGCGTGATGGTGTGGCCGCCCCGCAGCCGGCCGCCCAGGGCGGCGAAGGCACGGCTCACCTCCGACGTGAGCCTGGCGCTGCCCACCACCGCCCGCACGCCCGGCTCGGGTGCGAGCAGGCCCGGCGGCGCCTCGCGCCCGTCCCCGTCTGCCGGCGGGTCCGCCTCCGCGGGGCCGTCGGCCACCCGCAGCCCGCACTCCCGCAGCGTCCGGATCAGCAGGCTCCACTCGGCCCACGTCGCCTGGCGGCGCCCTGCCTCCAGCGTGGCCGTGGCGCCGGCGAAGAACCTCCGGGCCGGCCCCAGCTTGCGCCGCAGGGCCGCCACCAGCTCCTGCAGGCCGGCGCGCTCGTCCAGCACGATGCGCAGCCCCCGGCGGCTGCCCTTCAGGATGACGACGTCTTCGCCCTGCGGCCCGGCCTTGCCCGTCGCCTCCAACACCGGCGTGGGCTACCTCCCGTCACCGCCGTCGCGAAGGCCAAGTTCTGGCACGTCAGGAGCTTTCCTGCCCCCGGGCCGCGGCGGCCGCCCGGGCCGTCGCGCCCGGCGGGTGAAGCTCGAAGTAGGCCTGCAGGATGTCGCTGGCGATGGGGGCCGCCACGCCGGCGCCGCTCCCCCCGTGCTCCACCACCACCACGACCACCACCTGCGGGTCGTCGATGGGGGCGATGGCCGCGAACCAGGCATGGGGCTGCTCTCCCGAGGCCTCCACCTGCGCCGTGCCCGTCTTGCCGCCCACCGTCACCGGCACCTGGCCGAAGCGCCCCCGGGCCGTGCCGTGCCGCCCGTTGACCACCGCCTTGAGGCCCTCCCGCACCAGCCGCCAGGTCTGGGGCGAGGCCGGCACCTGGAAGAGCACGGTGGGGCCGTTACGCAGTACCGGCGTCCCATCGGGGCGGGTCACGGCGGAGACCAGGTGGGGGCGGTAAACCACCCCGCCGTTGGCCACGGCCGCGTACACCAGGGCCACCTGCAGGGGCGTCACCGCCAGGTACCCCTGCCCGATGGCCATGTCCATGGTCTCCGCCTCGTACCAGCGCTGGTCCCAGGCCGGCCGGTCCCGGAAGTACTGTCGCTTCCACTGCCGGTCCGGCACCAGACCCGGCCGGTCGCCCGGGTCCAGGTCGATGCCCGCCGGCTGCCCCAGGCCGAACCGCCGCGCCCAGGCCGCCAGCCGGTCCACCCCCACCCGCAGCCCCAGCTCCCAGAAGAAGTCGTTGGACGACCACTCGAAGCCCCCCACCAGGTCGATGAGGCCGGGAGGCGCGAGGCCGGCGCGCACCATCCAGTCCTGCTTGCCGTACGGGGCCACGCCGTCCGCGTAGAACCGCTCGCCGGGGGCGAAGAGCCGCTCCTCCAGGGCCGCAACCGCCGTCACCACCTTGAAGACCGAGCCGGGCTGGTAGGCGCCCATGATGGCCCGGTTGACGAAGGGAGCGGCCGGGTCCCGGTTGAGCAGGGCGAAGTACGCCTGCCGGTCCGGCGCCCAGGGGAGCAGCTTCTCCGGGTCGTACCCGGGGAAGCTGGCCATGGCCAGGATCTCCCCCGTGCGGGGGTCCAGCACCACCGCCGCGCCCGCCTGCACCGGGCGGGCGGCCCGCACCTGGGGATCCGACGAGCTGCGTCGCAGGCGCTCGGCCCGCTGGATCCCCACCACCAGCGCCTCCTCGGTGCGCTGCTGCAGCGCCAGGTCCAGGGTCAGGTGCAGGTCCATCCCGGGCGTGGCCGGCACCTCGTCCACCAGGCGCCGGAAGCGACCCAGCGCGTCCACCTCCACCTCCTGGTAGCCGGGCGTGCCCCGCAGGTAGCGCTCGTAATAGCGTTCGAGGCCGGCGGCGCCGATCAGGTCCGTGCCCTGGTAGCCGTCGTCGGCCAGGCGCTTCAGCTCCTCCAGGGTGATGGGGGCCACCCGCCCGAGGACGTGGGCCGCCAGGGCTCCCTCGGGGTACTGGCGCACCGGCTCCTCCTCCACGAAGACGCCGGGCAGAGAGAGCCGGTGCTCCTGGACGGCCAGCATCTGCTGCAGGCTCATGTCGCGCACCAGCCGCACGGGCTCGAAGCTGTAGCGGCGGGCCGAGGAGGCCCACCGCTCGGCCAGGTCGTCCCGCGGCAGGCCCAGCACGCCGGCCAGCCGGCTCAACAGGTCCTCCCCCGAGCCCTCCGCCGCCTCCGGCAGCACCGACAGGGTGAAGGAGAGGCGGTTGCGGGCCAGCTCCCGGCCCTGGCGGTCGTAGATGCGGCCCCGGGGCGCGCTGACGGGGAGCACCCGGATGTGGTTGCGGTCGGCCATGGCGGCGTAGCGAGCGCCCTCCATGATCTGCACCTGCCACAGCCGCGCCCCCAGCAGCGCCAGGGCCACCCCCAGCACCGCCGTGAGGCGGGCCAGGCGAGCCTGGATCGCTTCGGGCGGGCGCCCCTCCAGCGCGGGCCCGCGGCGGCGCAGCATCACCGCACCCACCGCCGTCCCCAGCCGGGGCCAGGCGCCGCCAGCCGGGCCCAGCTGATGGCCGTGTACGCCACCGCGAACAGCGCCGCCGTCAGCAGCACGAAGCCCGCGGCCCGGGCCAGGGCCGCCCAGGAGAGAGGCGCCTGAACCCCGAAGGCCGCCGCTCCCAGCCGCTGGGCTGCCTCGCAGACCAGGGCCCCCAGCGCCCCCACGGCCGCGCTCACCTCGAACCGTTCGGCGGGCAGCCGGGCGGCGGCCGCGTCAGCCGCCAGCACGGCCAGGGCCCGGGCGGCGCCACCCAGCCCGATGAGCACGCCCCCGGCCAGGTCCACCACCAGCCCCGCCCCCACCGCCACCCCCAGCGCCTCCCGCCGCCGGCCTGCCATGGCCAGCGCGAGGGAGACCGCCAGCACCGAGTCGGGGATGACCCCGAAGGGCGCCACCACCGGCCAGATCAGCAGGTCGGCCAGGAGCGCGGCGGCCACGGCCCCGCCCGCCACCCACCGCAGGCGCGCCCCGCCCGCGGGCCCGACCCCCGGGAGCTCGGCCCCCATCTCACCGACTGCCCCCCGCCGCTCCGGCCCGCTGGGGCACCACCACGTAGACGTAGAAGAGGCGGTCCACGTCGGCGCCAGGCGCCAGCCACCCCTCCCGCCCCAGGCCGGCCTGGCCGGGCCGCACCGCTCGCACCACCCCCAGCCGCACCCCTCGGGGGTAGACGCCTCCCAGGCCCGACGCCACCACCTCGTCGCCGGGTTCGAAGGAGGCCCCGGGCACCAGGGCCCTGACGCGCAGCGGGGCCCCGGCGCCCGTGCCCTCCACCAGCACCAGATCCGACGTGCGCACCACGATGCCGCCCGCCGCGCTGCGCACGTCGGTGAGCAGGGCCACCACCGCGGTGCGCGCGGTGGCGCTCAGCACCTGCCCCACCACGCCCCC
>DATCKV010000020.1:0-5690 GCA_036564285.1 Limnochordales bacterium | reverse complement strand
GTCGAAGGGCAGCCGGCCCGCCAGGAAGGCCTCCACGGCCACCTCGTCGGCGGCGCTCAGCACCGCCGGATAGGTGCTCCCGGCCTGGGCCGCCTGCCGGGCCAGGCGGATGGCGGCCGGCTCGGTGGCCTCGTCCAGGGGCTCGAAGGTGAGGTTGACGGCCGCCCCGGCCCGGCCCGCGGGCTCCAGGAACGGCGGCGGGCCCTGGAAGGGCCACCGCTCGGGGTAGCTGAGCGCGAACAGAAGGGGCAGCCTCATGTCGGGCAGGCTCAGCTGCGCCTTGAACGAACCGTCGGCCAGCTCCACCAGGGAGTGCACCACGCTCTGGCGGTGCACCACGACCCGGATGTCGGGGTAGGGTACCGCGAACAGGTGGTGGGCCTCGATGATCTCGAAGCCCTTGTTCATCAGGGTGGCGGAGTCGACGGTGACCCGGGGCCCCATCCGCCAGGTGGGGTGGGCCAGGGCCTGCTGGGGGGTGACGGTCCGCAGGCGCTCCGGGCTCCATCCCCAGAAGGGGCCCCCCGAGGCGGTGAGCCACAGCCGCCGCACGGCCCGGGGCCGGGGCGCGCCGTCTGCCTGCTCCATCTCCAGCCGTTCGCCCAGGAGGCTCTGCCAGATGGCCGAGTGCTCCGAATCCACCGGAAGGAGCAGGCCCTCGGCCAGCAGGCGGGCCGCGGGGATCAGCTCCCCGGCCGCCACCAGCACCTCCTTGTTGGCCAGCGCCACCCGCCGCCCGGCCTCCAGGGCGGCCACGGTGGGCGCCAGGCCCGCCAGCCCCACGGTCAGCACCAGCACCAGGTCCACCTCGGGGTGGGTGGCCGCCTCCACCAGGGCGCCGGGCCCCGCCGCCAGGCGGGCGCCGGCCTCGGCCGCGTCGGCCCGCAGCCGCTCAGCGGCCGACAGGTCCGCCACCGCCACCAGCCGGGGGCGCAGCCGCCGCACCTGCTCGGCCAGCGCCTCGGGCCGCCGGCCGGAGGCGGCCAGGGCCACCACCTGCAGGCGGTCGGCGAAGCGGGCGCACAGCTCCAGGGCCTGCAGCCCCAGGGAGCCCGTGCTGCCCAGGACGGCCACCCGCTTGACGGGGGGCCGGTTGTGGGGGGAGAGTGGTGGGGGGTACGGCGAGCGCTGCACCGTCGGTCGTGCTCCCGGGCGATTATAAGCCCCCGGCCCCTTTCGGCAAAAGAGCCGGCAGAGAGGCCGGGCGGCCAGGGGACGTCGGGGCCGGCGTCCCACGCCGGAGGTCGGGATGGAGGCGAGGGCCGTGCAGCCAGCGGACGGGGAGTGGGTCCGGGAGCCCCGGGTCACCCTCATCGCGGTGACCCGCTTCCTCAAGCCCGACCACATCGCCTGGGAGACCGACACCGCCAACCCGGCCCAGCAGCTGGTGGAGTTCGCGGGGCGGCTGTGCTACCGCTCCTTCCACAACCCCAGCGGCCGCACCAACGCCGAGTACATCCAGCACCTGCTGGCCCAGGGCCACCTGAGCGTCATCGAGCACGCGAGCGCCAGCCTCCTCATCGAGGGCATCTCCCGGTCGTGCTCCCACGAGATCGTGCGGCACCGCCACTTCAGCTACAGCCAGGTGAGCCAGCGCTACGTGGACGAGTCGGAGGCCCGGACCGTGCTGCCCCCGGGCCTGGCCGGCGACCCCGAGGCCGAGCGGCTCCTGGCGGAGGCGGCGGGGGCCGCCCGGGAGGCCTACCGGCAGCTGGTGGCGCGCCTGCGGCAGCGGTACGCCTCCGTGGAGGATCCGTCGCTGCGCCGCAAGATGGCCCGGCAGGCGGCCCGCGCCGTCCTGCCCAACGCCACCGAGACCGCCCTGGTCATGACGGGCAACTTCCGCGCCTGGCGCCACTTCATCCGGATGCGGGCCTCGGCCCACGCCGACCCCGAGATCCGCCGGGTGGCCCTGGCCGCCCTGCGCATCCTCCAGGCCGAGGCGCCGGCGGTCTTCGGCGACTTCCGCATCGTGCAGGGGCCCGACGGCTCCGAGGTGGCCGAGCCGGGCTACCCGTGGGAGTGAGGGAAGGCCGACGGTGCAGCCGGAGGTGACGAGCCCCGCCGGCGCCCGGGTCGCGCCGCTTCCGGCGGGGGCCTGGAGCCGCCTGCGGGAGGGGTGGGCCGAGGCGGGCGAGGGCAGCCGGTGCCTGTTCACCTTCGACCTGGAGGGGCGCCTGGTGGAGGCCTTCGTGGACGGCGCGGGCATCCGCCGGGGGCTGGACCACCGCTTCCTGGAGCGCCGCCGGGACCCGCAGGCGGTGGGGCTTTCCCGCAGGCGGCGCCGCTGGCTGAGCCCCGACGAGGCCCGGCGGGTGGTGGAGCAGGCCCTGGCGGTGGTGGAGGCGGCGGCCCGGGCCGGCTTCCCCCCCATCCGGGCCATGGACTGGGAGGCCCTGCGGGCCGACGCCGGGCACTTCGCCCGGGTCTACCGGCCCATCGGCATCCTGCCGCCGGATCAGTACCTCTCGGTGGTGGTGCAGCTCACCTCGGGCTGCTGGTACAACCGCTGCACCTTCTGCACCTTCTACCGGGACCGCCCCTTCGAGGTGCGGCCCCTCCCGGCCTTCCGGCGGCACCTGGAGGAGGTGCGGGCCTTCTTCGGCCGGGGGCTGGCCCGCCGCCACACGGTCTTCTTGGGCGACGCCAACGCCCTGGTGCTGCCTGCCCCGCGGCTGGCGGCCTACCTGGAGGCGGTGGCCGAGGCGCTGCCGGACCGCCCCGTCTACGGCTTCCTGGATGCCTTCAGCGGGCGGCGCAAGACGGCCGCCGACTGGGCCGCCCTGGCCCGCCTGGGCCTGGCGGGCGTCTACATCGGCCTGGAGTCGGGCAGCGACCGGCTGCTGCGCTGGCTGGAGAAGCCCGGGCAGGCCGCCGATGCGGTGGCCACGGTGCGGGCCCTGAAGGAGGCCGGGGTGGCGGTGGGGGTCATCCTGCTGGTGGGGGCCGGGGGCCGGGCCTTCGCCGACGAACACGTGCGGGCCAGCATCGAGGCCGTCAACGCCATGGGCCTGGGCCCGGGCGACCGGCTCTACCTCTCCCCTCTGGTCGTGGCGCCCGGCTCGCTCTACCAGCGCCGGGCCGAGGCCGACGGCGTCGAGCCCCTGTCGCCCCAGGAGCAGCGGGCCCAGGCCGAGGCCCTGCTGGCGGGCATCCGGCTGGGACGGGGCGCCCGCTGGTCCTACTACTTCGTCGAGGAGTTCCTCTACTGAAGCCGGGGTGGGCCCCGGCAGGAATCGCCCCCGGCCGGAGCGAACGCTGGCGCAATCTTCACGGCCCGCTCGGGGCCGTGGCCACGCGGGCAGGGGGCTTCGGACCGTGCGCAGCGACGTCATCAAGCGGGGCATCGACCGGGCGCCCCACCGCAGCCTTCTGCGGGCGGTGGGGCTGACCGACCGCGACTTCGACAAGCCCTTCATCGGCATCGCCAACTCCTACGTCGACATCGTGCCGGGGCACGCGCACCTGCAGGAGTTCGGGCGCATCGTCAAGGAGGCGGTGCGGGCGGCGGGGGGCGTGCCCTTCGAGTTCAACACCATCGGGGTCGACGACGGCATCGCCATGGGCCACATCGGCATGCGCTACTCCCTGCCCAGCCGGGAGCTCATCGCCGACTCCGTGGAGACCATGGTGCGGGCCCACTGGTTCGACGGGCTCATCTGCATCCCCAACTGCGACAAGATCGTGCCCGGCATGCTCATGGCGGCGGCGCGCCTCAACATCCCCACCCTCTTCGTCAGCGGGGGCCCCATGGCCGCCGGGCGGCTGGACGGGCGAGCCGTGGACCTCATCACGGTCTTCGAGGGGGTGGGGGCCGTCCAGGCAGGGCGCATCACCGAGCAGGAGCTGCGCCGCATCGAGGCGGCGGCCTGCCCCGGCTGCGGCTCGTGCTCGGGGATGTTCACCGCCAACTCCATGAACTGCCTCTGCGAGGCCCTGGGGGTGGCGCTGCCGGGCAACGGCACGGCCCTGGCCCTGACGCCGGAGCGGGAGGCGCTGGCCCGGGAGGCGGGCCGGCGCATCATCCAGCTGGTGGAGCAGGACCTGAAGTTCCTGGACATCGTCAACGCCGAGGCCATCGACAACGCCTTCGCGCTGGACATGGCCATGGGCGGCAGCACCAACACGGTGCTGCACACCATCGCCCTGGCCCACGAGGCCGGCATCGACTACCCCCTGGAGCGCCTGGACCGGCTGGCGAGGCGGGTGCCGCACCTGTGCAAGGTGAGCCCCGCCTCTCACTGGCACATCGAGGACGTGCACCGGGCCGGCGGCGTGCCGGCCATCCTCAAGGAGCTGGCGCGGGTGCCGGGGCTGCTGCACCTGGACCGGCCCACGGTGGCGGGGGCGACCCTGGGCGAGATCGTGGCGGCGGCCGAGGTGAAGGACGCCGAGGTGATCCGCCCCCTGGAGCGGGCCTACAGCCCCACGGGCGGTCTGGCCGTGCTCTTCGGCAGCCTGGCCCCCGCCGGCGCCGTCATCAAGACGGGGGCCGTGGACCCCGGCATCGAGTGGCACGAAGGCCCCGCCATCGTCTTCGACGGCGAGCAGGAGGCCCTGGAGGGCATCAAGGCGGGGCGGGTCAGGCCCGGGCACGTGGTGGTCATCCGCTACGAGGGGCCCCGGGGCGGGCCGGGCATGCCCGAGATGCTGGCCCCTACCTCGGCCATCGTGGGCATGGGGCTGGGCACCAGGGTGGCGCTGGTGACCGACGGGCGCTTCTCCGGCGGCACCCGAGGGCTGTGCGTGGGACACGTCTCCCCCGAGGCGGCCGAGGGCGGGCCCCTGGCCCTGGTGCAGGACGGCGACCTCATCCGCATCGACCTGCGGGAGCGGCGGCTGGACCTGCTGGTGGGCGAGGAGGAGCTGGCCCGCCGCCGGGAGCGCTGGCAGCCGCCCGCGCCCCGCGTCGACCGGGGATGGCTCGCCCGCTACGCCCGCATGGTGACCTCGGCCAGCACGGGGGCGGTGCTGCGGGTTTGACGGGGCTGCACCTGTACCCCGTCGTCGGCCTGCCGGTGGTGCGGGAGGGCGACGACGTGGCCGCCCTCCTCTGCGACGCCCTGCGGGCCCAGGGGCTGCAGCTGCGCCAGGGCGACGTACTGGTGGTGGCTCACAAGATCGTCTCCCGGGCCGAGGGGCGCCTGGTGGCCCTCACGGAGGTGGAGCCGTCGCCCCGGGCCCGGGAGCTGGCGGCCGAGTCGGGCAAGGATCCCCGCCTGTGCGAGCTGATCCTGAGGGAGTCGCAGGCCATCGTGCGGATGCGGCCGGGCCTGGTCATCGCCCGGCACCGGCTGAGCTTCGTCTGCGCCAACGCCGGCATCGACCGCTCCAACGCCGGCGGGCCGTCGGAGGCGGTGCTGCTGCTGCCCGCGGACCCCGACGCCAGCGCCCGCCGGCTGCGCTACGACCTCTACCGCCACACAGGCGTGGCCCCGGCCGTGATCATCGCCGACAGCCACGGCCGCCCCTTCCGGGAAGGGGCGGTGGGGGTCTGCATCGGGATAGCAGGCATGGGGCCGCTACTCTCCGAAGTGGGCAGACAGGACCTCTTCGGGTACACCCTGCGCAGCACCGTGGAGGCGGTGGCCGACGAGCTGGCCTCCGCCGCCACCCTGCTCATGGGGCAGGCCGACGAGGGGGTGCCGGCGGTGGTGGCCCGGGGGTTCTTCGACGCCAGGCGGGCCGTG
>DATCKV010000019.1:0-3713 GCA_036564285.1 Limnochordales bacterium | reverse complement strand
GTCGCCCTGGCGGCCGGGCTTGCCCTGGCGGGCCGGCTTCGGGTGCCGGCGGGGCCGGTGCTGCTGCCCATGCTGCTGTCGGCGGGGCTGCAGGTGGCCGGCTGGACTCACCGGCCCCTGCCCGTCTGGAGCGTGGATCTGGCCATGGCCGTCATCGGGACGTGGGTGGGGATGCAGTTCGACCGCCGCACCGTGGCGCGCTACCTGACGGTAGGGCTGTGGGCGGCGGTGCTGTCGGCGGGGCTCATCGCGAGCGGGCTGGGCGTGGGGTGGGCCCTGCACCGCGCCACGGGCATGCCGCTGGTGGTCTGCCTGCTGGCCACCGCGCCTGGCGGCACTGACACCATGACCGCGACCGCCCTGGCGCTGGGCGCCGCCCCGGGCGTCGTGCTGGTCTTCCACGTGGTGCGCATGATGGCCGCGCTGCTGCTGGGGCCGCTGGCGGCCTCACGGCTGCCGCCGACCCCGGTCCCTCAGCGCGACGCAAGGCGGCCGTGACATCGCCCCGGCCCCCGGCACATGCGCCGGGCGGCTGCGGCCGCTCAGTCGGGCTTCTGCTTCTCCTGCGGAGGCTGCTCCTGCCGGGTGGGGTTGAGCGACTCCTTGAACTCCCGGACGCTCTGCCCCACCGCCCTGCCCAGCTGCGGCAGCTTGCCCGGGCCGAAGATGACCAGCGCCAGGAGCAGGATGACCAGCAGCTCCGCGGGCCCGATGTTGGGCATGGGCGACCCCCACTCTCCTGCCCCAGCATACCACGCCGGGACGTCCGGCGGCAGGCCCGGTGCCGGGCGGCCTCACCCCGTGTTGCGCAGGCCGGCCGCGATGCCGGCGATGGTCACCAGCACCCCGAAGAGGCTCTCCTCGTCGGCCCGGGCCCGGTGGCGGCGCAGGAAGAGCACCTGCAGGTAGCTGAGGGCGTCGACGTACGGGTTGCGCAGGCGGATGGACTGGGCCAGCGCCGGCTCCCGCTCCAGCAGGCTCTGCTGGTCCGTCACCCGCAGCACCCAGCGCACGGTGCGCCGATACTCCTCCACCACCCGCTGGAAGAGCCGCTGATACCCGCCGGCCGCCTCGGCCGCGCCGTCGGCCAGGAACCCGGCGCCGCCGCCCTCCTCGCCGGAGGCCAGCCCCGCGTACAGCGCGGCGATGCGCATGTCGGCCTTGGCCAGGGCCATTTGCAGGTTGTCGACCACGGCCTGGAAGAGGGGCCACCGCCGGTACATCTCCCGCAGCAGCTCCAAGGCCCCCTCCTCGCCCCCCTCGGCCTCCCCGGCCCACCGCTCCAGGGCCCAGCCCACGCCGTACCAGGCCGGCAGCAGGTGGCGGCTCTGGTTCCAGGCGAAGACCCACGGGATGGCGCGCAGCGCCTCGAAGCGCTGCCCCACCCGGCGCGACTCCGGCCGTGAGCCGATGTTGAGCTGGCCGATGTAGGCGATGGGGGTCGCGGCGAAGAAGTACCGCAGCCCCCGCTCCCCGTCGCCGAAGAGGAAGTCGCGGTAGGCCTCCATCGAGAGGGCCGCCAGGCGGTCCATGGCCGCCTCCCACCGGGGGTCGGGCAGCGCCGCCGGGCCGCCGGAGCCGCCCGAGGCCGTGCCGCCGGGGCCTCGCTCCTCCAGCGCCTTGACGGCCGCGGCCCACACCACCTGCTCCAGGCTGCGCTGGGCGATCTCGCCCAGGAGGTAGCGCTCGGAGAGGACCTCGCCCTGCTCGGTCAGCTTGATGCCGGCCCGGGTCGAACCGGGCGGCTGGGCCAGGATGGCCCGGGTCGTGGGGCCGCCCCCGCGCCCCAGCGCCCCGCCCCGGCCGTGGAAGAAGCGCACCTCCACGCCCGCCCGCCGGGCCAGGGCCAGCAGGCGGCGCTGGGCCTGGTAGAGCTCCCAGTTGGCCGCGAGGTACCCGCCGTCTTTGTTGCTGTCGGAGTAGCCCAGCATCACCTCCAGGGTGCCGCCCCACCGCGCCAGCAGCCGCCGGAAGGCAGGCAGCCGCAGCAGCGCCTCCACCATGACCGGCGAGGCCCGCAGGTCGCCGATGGTCTCCACGATGGGCACCACCCGGAGCGGCGCCTCCTCACGGGCGTCGCCCTCCTCTCCGCCGCCCACGGCCGCGGCCAGGGCCACCACCTCCAGCACGTGGCTGGGGCGGTGCGCCATGCTGACCACGTAGGTGTCCACCGCCTCGGGCCCCATCTCCAGCCGGGCCGCCTGCACCGCCTCCAGGGTGGCCAGCAGCTCCCGGGTGGCAGGGGAGACGCCGGCTCCCGGCTCGGCCGCCCTCCTCACCGCCTCCTGCAGCCGCTGCCCCGCCTCGCCTCCCTCCAGCACCCGGGTCAGCAGGGCCAGGCGCGCCGGCTCGTCCAGCGATCGGTAGGCCGGCTCCAGGCCCGCCAGAGCCAGCAGCTCCTCCAGGGCCTGCTCGTGCACCTCGCTGTGCTGGCGCACCTCCAGGGGCACCAGGTGGAAGCCGAAGGCCTCCACCTGCCGGATGAGCCGCCCCAGGCTCCCCCGCACGATGGCCTCGCCCCGGGCGGCCAGCAGGCTCTCCTCCAGCAGCCGCAGGTCCTCCAGGAACTCCGCCGCCCGCCGGTACCGCCCGTCGGTGCCCGCAGGGCGGCGGCTCCAGTGGTCCTGGAGGGCCAGGTTGTGGCGCCGCAGCAGCTCCAGCCGCCAGTACATGGCCGCCAGCTTGCGGCGGTAGGGCTCGTCCTCGTTCCACCGCACGAAGCCCACCGGCTCCGGCGACAGCCGTTCCTCGTCGTCGGCCAGCGAGCGCAGCAGACGCTCGCTGACGGGCACCAGGCGGGTGCTCTGGGCGAAGCGCGCCATGAGGCCGCGCACCGCCGCCATGTAGCGGCGCACGGCCAGGTCCCGCTGGCGGCAGAGGGCCTCCCAGGTGACCCGGGCCGTCACGTGGGGGTTGCCGTCTCGGTCGCCGCCCACCCAGCTGCGCAGGTGCACGATGGGCGGCAGGAGCCGCTCGCCGGCCCGGAGGCGGGCCTCCAGCTCGGGGTAGGCCCGGCCCAGCTCCCGCTCCAGCGCCTCGTGGAGCCGGGGCAGCTCGTCGAAGAGGGTCACGTCCAGGAAGAACAGCACCCGGTGCAGCTCGTCGGTGGGCTCGGGCCGGCGGGACCGGATCTCGCTGCTCTGCCAGAGGAGGGTCAGCAGCTCCTTCATCCGGTCCCGGAGCACCTCCCGCTCCGCGGGGGGCGTGAAGGGGTTCTCCCGGCGCTCCAGCAGGTCGTGCAGGTCGTGCAGGATGGCCAGCACCGTGCGGCGGGCCGCCTCGGTGGGGTGGGCGGTCAGCACCAGCTCCACCCGCAGGGAGCGCAGCAGCGACAGGGCCTCCTGGCCGTCCAGACCCCGCTCCTTCAGCTCGGCCACCAGCGCGGCCAGGGAGGCGGGCTGGGGGCTGCCCCGGTGCTGGCGCAGCAGGTACTCCCGGCGCCGCCGCACCCGGTGGTGCTGCTCGGCCAGGTTGGTGAGGCGGAAGTAGAGGCCGAAGGCCCGCGCCACCTGGACGGCGCGCCCGGTGGGCAGGCTCTCCAGGAAGGCCACCAGCTCCCGCTCCAGAGCAGGGTCGAAGGCCGTCCGCAGGGCCTTGGCGGTCTGGCGGACCCGCTCCACGGCCTCGAAGAGCCCGTCGCCGCCCTGCTCCCGCAGCACCTCACCCAGCAGCGCGCCCAGGAAGCGCACCTCGTCCCGCAGGCGGCGGTGGGG
>DATCKV010000018.1:0-10415 GCA_036564285.1 Limnochordales bacterium | reverse complement strand
CCGCCGGTGAACGTCCGGGAGGCCTTCTTCGACTGGCTGCGGGCGCGGCAGGTGACCCGCCTCTTCGGCAACCCCGGTTCGACGGAGATCCCCATGCTGGTCGGGCTGCCGCCCGAGGTGCACTACGTGCTGGGGCTGCATGAGGCAGCGGTGGTGGCCATGGCCGACGGCTACGCCCAGGCCACCGGACGCCCCGCCGTGGTCAGCCTCCATGCCGCCCCGGGCCTGGGCAACGCCATCGGGGCCCTCTTCACCGCCCGCAAGAACCGAGCCCCTCTGGTGGTGCTGGCAGGCCAGCAGGACACCCGCCACCTGCTCCTGGAGCCGCTGCTGGCCGCCGACCTGGTGGCCATGGCCCGGCCCGCCGTCAAGTGGGCCGTGGAGGTGGCCGAGCCCGGCGGCGTGGTGGAGGCGGTGGAGCAGGCCTGGCACCAGGCCATGGCCCCACCGCCCGGCCCCGCCTTCGTCTCGGTGCCGTCCAACTTCTGGGACGCTCCGGCCGCGCCGCCCGCGCTCCGCCGGGTGGAGGCGGGCGGCGGCCCGCCCTCAGGACTGCAGGCGCTGGCCGAGGCCCTGGCCCGCGCCGCCCGCCCCGCCCTGGTTTTCGGCGCCGGGGTGGCCCGGGCCGGGCCCCAGGCCGTGGAGGCCGCGGTGGACCTGGCCGAACGCCTGGGCTGCGACGTCTACGCCGACCCCATCGGCTCCCGGGCGGGCTTTCCCACCGATCACCCCCTCTTCCGGGGGATGCTGCTGCCGGCAGCGCCCCGCCTGGCCCAGGCGCTGGCAAGCTACGACGTGGTGGCGGTCTTCGGAGCGCCGCTCTTCCTCACGTACCCCTACCTGCCCGGCCCCCTGCTGCCGCCGGGGGTGCAGGCCTGGCTGGTCACCGACGACCCGGCCGAGGCGGCCCGTTCGGCCGCCGCCGTGAGCCTGGTGGGGGACGTGGGGGCGGCTCTGGCGGAGCTGGCCCGCCTGCTGCCGCCTCCGCCGCCGGGCCGGACGCTGCCCTCCCGGGCCGTGGAGGCCGCCCGGGCGCGGGCCGACGCCGCCCGGGCCCGGCGCCGCATGGGGGCCGCCTTCGTGCTGCACACCCTGGGCCGGCTGCTGCCCGACGACGCCGTGGTGGTGGACGAAGCCATCTCGGCCAGCCCGCTGCTGCGCCAGCACGTGCCGGTGCGCCGGCGCGGCGACTACTTCACGGCCGCCAGCGGCGGGCTGGGGTGGGCGCTGCCCGCGGCCGTGGGCATCAAGATGGCCTGGCCGCAGCGCCCGGTGGTGGCCGTGGTGGGCGACGGCTCCTTCCACTACGCCCCACAGGCCCTCTGGACGGCCGCCCGGGAGTCGGTGCCTGTCTCGGTGGTGGTGCTGGACAACGGCGGCTACGCCATCCTCAAGAGCTACGCCGCCGCCTTCTACCCCACCCGGGCCGACGAGGTGCCGGGGCTGGACGTGCCCGCCCCCGGCATCGCCGACGTGGCGCGAGCCTGGGGCGCCACGGCCGAACGGGTGGACGACCCCGACTCGCTGGAGCAGGCCCTGGCCCGGGTGCTCCGGCCGTCCGGGGGCCCGGCCGTGGCGGTGGTCTGCGTGGACCGGGAGGTGCCGCGCCTTTTCTGATGAGGTGAGGACGGGGGGCCTGGACGATGCCCGTCTATCGGGATGCCCAGCATCTCAAGGAGATCCTGGCGGCCCTGGCCGAAAGGGCCCGCTTCAGCGAGGCGGCCAAGGGGCTGCGGGAGGCCCAGCTGGTGGTGGCCTTCGTCTACCGCAACCCCGACGTGACCGTCGTGATGGACGGCCGCACGCCCACCGCCGACGGCTCCTACATGACGGTGCGCTTCGACACCCTGGAGCCGCCGCCCGACGTGACGTTCGAGTCGCCGGCCGACGTCGGCCACACCTTCTGGCAGGGCAAGCTCAACGTGCCCGCCGCCCTGGCCCGGGGCCAGGTCAAGGCCCGGGGCGCCATTGCCCGGGCCCTCAAGCTCCTGCCGCTGCTGCCGCCGCTGTACCAGATGTACCGGGAGGTGCTCCAGGCCCGGGGCGAGGGGGATCTGCTCTCGTGAGCACCGCCCCTGTGCCGGCCGAGGCCAGCCCCATCCGGGTGCGGGCAGCCGTGCTGTGGGACGTGGGCGGCCCGCTGCGGGTGGAGACGGTGGAGCTCCTGCCCCCGGGACCGGGCGAGGTGCGGGTGCGGGTGGCCGCGGCGGGGGTCTGCCGCAGCGACCTGCACGTGGTGCACGGCACGCTGCCGGTCCCGCTGCCGGCGGTGCTGGGCCACGAGGGCGCCGGCATCGTGGAGGCCGTGGGGCCGGGCGTCACCCGGGTGCGGCCCGGCGAGGCCGTGGTCTTCAACTGGGTGCCGGGCTGCGGGCGCTGCTACTTCTGCCGCTCGGGACGGCCGGACCTGTGCGAGGCGGCCTTCGACATGCAGGTGAGCGGCACGCTGCCGTCGGGCGAGACCCGGTTCCGGCTCGACGGGCGGCCGCTGCACCACTTCTCTGGCGTCTCGTGCATGGCCGAGGCGACCGTGGTGCCCGAGGCGGGGGTCGTCCCCATCCCGCCCGACGTGCCCCTGGAACGGGCCGCGCTGGTGGGCTGCGCCGTCACCACCGGCTACGGGGCCGTCGTCCACACTGCCGGGGTGCGCCCGGGCGCCAGCGTCGCGGTGCTGGGCTGCGGCGGGGTGGGGCTCAACGTCATCCAGGCCGCCCGCCTGGCCGGGGCCCACCCCATCATCGCCATCGACGTGCGCCCCGACAAGCTGGCGCTGGCCCGGCGCTTCGGCGCCACCCACACCGTCGACGCCAGCCGCAGCGAGGACGTCATCACCCCGGTGCTGGAGCTGACCGACGGGCTGGGGGCCGACTACGCCTTCGAGGTGGTCGGGCGGCCCGAGACCATCGCGGCCGCCTACGGCGCGGTGCGCAAGGGCGGCACGGCGGTGGTGGTGGGAGTGGCGGCGCCCCACGAGGACGTGGCCATCAACGCCTTCTCCCTGCCCTCCCAGTCGAAGGTGCTGACGGGCACCTGGTACGGGCGGTCGCGCCCCGACGTCGACGTCCCCCGCATCCTGGCCCTCTACCGGGCCGGCCGGCTGGACCTGGACGGGCTCGTCTCCGGCACGGTGCCCCTGGACGCGGTGGGTGAGGCATTCGAGGCGCTGGAGTCGGGGCGAGCCGTGCGCACGGTCATCCGCATGGGCGAACGAGGGGAGTGAGCGCCGCATGGCCGCCGAGAGCATCGCTCGCTGGGAGCGCCGGCTCTTCATCGACGGGCAGTGGGTGGAACCGTCCGGCGCCGGGCGGTTCTATCCCGTGGTCGACCCGGCCACGGGCGAGCCGTTCGCGGAAGCTGCCGACGGCGGCCCCGCCGACGTGGACGCCGCCGTGCAGGCCGCCTCGGCCGCCATGGCCGACGGGCGGTGGCTGGGCGTCGATCCCCTGGAGCGGGCCCGCACCCTGCACCGCATCGGGCAGCTGATCCGGGAGCGCCAGGAGCAGCTGGCCGACGTCATGACCCGGGAGAACGGCATGCCCGTCAGCTTCGCCCAGTGGCTGGAGATCCCTATGGCGGCCGACGTCTTCGACTACTTCGCCGGGCTGGTGCCGACCCTCGGCGGCCGCACCCTGCCCTTCTCCCTGCCGGGCCCCCAGGGTCAGTACCTGGTCTTCACCCTGAAGGAGCCGGCGGGCGTGGCCGGCCTCATCACCCCGTGGAACTTCCCCCTGCTCATGCCCACCTGGAAGGTGGCCGCCGCCCTGGCGGCCGGGTGCGCGGCGGTGCTGAAGCCGGCGCCCGAGACCCCCTTCACCGCGCTGGCCCTGGCCGAGATCTGCGCGGAGGCCGGGGTGCCGCCCGGGGTGCTCAACGTGGTGACGGGGGGCGACGAGACGGGGGCGGCGCTGGTGGCCCACCCGGCCGTCGCCAAGATCGCCTTCACGGGGGAGTCGGCCACGGGGGCCCGGGTCCTGGCCGCGGCCGCGCCCGACATCAAGCGGGTGACGCTGGAGCTGGGCGGCAAGTCGCCCAACATCGTCTTCGACGACGTGCCGCTGGAAGAGGCCGTGGCCGGCGCCGTCTTCGGGGTGTACCTCAACTCGGGCCAGGTCTGCCAGGCGGGCACCCGGGTGCTGGTGCAGGCCAGCATCTACGAAAGCTTCGTGGAGGCCCTGACTGAGCGGGTGCGGGCCCTGAGGGTGGGCCCCGGTCGCGACCCGGCCACCGACGTGGGGCCCGTCGTGAGCGAGCGGCAGCTCCAGCGCATCCTGGGCTACGTGGAGACGGGGCGCCGGGAGGGGGCGCGCCTGGTCACGGGCGGGCGGCGGCTGGAGCACCTCGGCCCCGGTTACTTCCTGGAGCCCACGGTCTTCGCGGACGTGACGGCCGAGATGACCATCGCCCGGGAGGAGATCTTCGGGCCCGTCGCGGCCGTCATCCCGTTTCGAGACGAGGCCGAGGCGGTGGCCCTGGCCAACCAGACCCTGTACGGGCTGGCGGCAGGGGTCTGGACCCGAGACGTCAAGCGGGCGCTGCGGGTAGCCCGGGGGGTGCGGGCCGGCACCGTCTGGGTCAACACCTACCAGATCCTCTCCCCCACCGCCCCTTTCGGCGGCTACAAGCGCAGCGGGCTGGGCCGGGAGCTGGGCCCCGACGCCCTGGAGCCCTACCTGGAGACCAAGACCGTCATCGTCGACCTCAACGAGGAGCCCCTGCGCTTCTTCTGAAAGGCCGGGGCCCGGCCGCGGGCCTCCGCCCCTGCCCGCCGGCCGGGCCCCGCTTCGCCGGCGCCTTGCCGGCGCCGGAACGTCACGGCTTCTGGCCCGCCGCAGCACCCACCGGCGGCGGCGCCGGCAGCGCCCGGGCCTCGCGCTTGGAGACCCGCACCGCCCACGCCACCGCCAGCACGGCCGCCACCACGATGAGGACGGTGACGGGGCTCCAGCCGCGGTAGCGCACGATGATGGGCGCGATGATGAGGCTGACCAGGTTGACCACCTTGATCATGGGGTTGAGGGCCGGGCCCGCCGTGTCCTTCAGCGGGTCGCCCACGGTGTCGCCCACCACGCCGGCCTTGTGGCGGTCGGAGCCCTTGCCGGTGTTGTGGGCGGGGTCGGTGGGCTCGTCCTCGATGAGCTTCTTGGCGTTGTCCCAGGCCCCGCCGGCGTTGGCCATGAAGACGGCCAGCAGCTGGCCCGACAGGATGGCCCCCGCCAGGAAGGCCCCCAGCGCCTCGACCCCCAGGGCCAGCCCCACGATGACCGGCGTCAGCACGGCCAGCGTCGCCAGGCTGATCAGCTCCTTCTGCGCGGCCACCGTGGAGATCTGCACGGCCCGGGCGTAGTCGGGCTTCACCGTGCCCTCCAGCACGCCGGGGATGCGGAACTGCCGCCGCACCTCCTGCACGATGAGGCCGGCGGCCCGCCCCACCGCCTTGATGGCCAGCGACGAGAACAGCCACGGCAGCGAGCCGCCCACCAGCAGCCCCACGAAGACCAGCGGCTCGGAGACCCGGATGCCGCTGGCCAGCGCCTGCGGGTCGATGAGGCTCACGTCGGCCACGAACGAGCCGAACAGCGAAACGGCCGCGATGACCGCCGACCCGATGGCCACGCCCTTGGTGATGGCCTTGGTGGTGTTGCCCACCGCATCCAGGTCGGCCATGATCTGGCGGGCCCTGGGCTCGAGACCGACCATCTCGCCGATGCCGTTGGCGTTGTCCGAGATGGGGCCGTAGGAGTCCATGGCCACGTTGTTCCCGGTCAGGGTCAGCATGCCGATGCCGGTCATGGCCACGCCGTACAGGATGAAGTGCACCTTGTCGGCCAGCGACGCGGCCGGCTGCCCGGCGTAGATGGCGATGGCGATGAGGATAGTGGCGGCGATGACCAGGATGGCCCAGACCGTCGACTCGTAACCCACCGCCAGCCCCGTGATGATGGTCGTGGCCGGGCCGCCGTCGGTGCTGCGGTGGATCTCCCGCACCGGCCCGAAGCGGGTGTCGGTGAAGTAGCGGGTCAGCTCGTCGATGACGATGGCCAGCACCACGCCCGCCACCACCGAGGCGAAGGCCCGCCACTCGTGCATGTAGAAGGCCGCCACCAGGGCGAAGCCCACGATGGAGACGGCCGCCGAGGTGTAGAAGCCCCGGTTGATGGCCGCCATGGCGTCGCCCCGCTCATCGGACTGGCCCCGCACCCGGTAGGTGCCGATGATGGAGGCGAAGACGCCGATGGCCCGCACCAGCAGCGGGAAGAGGATCCACTTGAGCTCACCCGTGATGCCCACCAGGGTGAGCCCCAGGATCAGGCCGGAGACGATGGTCACCTCGTACGACTCGAAGATGTCCGCGGCCATGCCGGCGCAGTCGCCCACGTTGTCGCCCACCAGGTCCGCCACCACGGCGGCGTTGCGGGGGTCGTCCTCGGGCACCCCCTGCTCCACCTTGCCCACCAGGTCGGCGCCCACGTCGGCCGCCTTGGTGTAGATGCCGCCGCCGACCCGCATGAAGAGGGCGAGCAGCGTGCCGCCGAAGCCGAAGCCCAGCAGCGCGTCAGGGGCCGCCTTGCCGAAGTACATGAAGATGAGGGTGCCGCCCAGAAGCCCCAGCCCGTCGGTCAGCATGCCCGTCACGGTGCCGCTGCGGTAGGCGATGCGCAGGGCCCGGTCGAAGCTGGTGCGGGCCGCGGCCGCCACCCGGATGTTGCCGTGGACCGCCATGCGCATGCCCAGCTGGCCCACCAGGAGCGAGAAGGTGGCACCCAGCACGAACGCCACGGCCCGGCCCACGCCCACGATGAGCCGGATGGTGCCCGGGTCGTAGCCGGCGAAGCGCTCCATGGCCTGCGGGCTCGGCGGCACCACGTACACGCTGAGGAACAGGAGCACCGTCAGCCCGACGATGAACGGCAGGATCGTGCGCAGCTGGCGGTTGAGGTAGGCCTCGGCCCCCTGCCGGATGGCCTCCCACACCTCCCGCATGCGGGGGGTGCCGGTCTCCTCCTGCATCACCTGGCGGCGCAGGAAGGCCGCGTAGCCCAGCCCCGCCAGGGCCACCAGCAGCACCACCCACAGCGCAGCCGCTTCGAAGGTCGTGAGTGCGAGTCCGCCCACCCGATGTCGCCTCCCATTACTGCCCGCTCCGACACGCCCTTCCGCGAGAAACGACAGGGATGTTCCCGCGAGGCGGCCGGATTCCTTCCAGGGAGCGGTTGCACAGGTTGCAGAGCCCCGCCGGATGTGGTATGGGGAACCGTGGCGGCGGGCCCCCGGCGGCGGACGCCGGGGACGCCGGCTCGCGCCGTTCGGCCGGCCGGTCCGGAGGCCGCAGGCTTTCACCCGAGGGGCCGAAGACTAGTGTCGGTTCGGAGGGGAGAAGCCGTGCAGACCAAAGGAACCGGGGCATCCACCCTTCTCGACGCCCTCTACATCCTCCAGGAGCTGCTCGACGGACCCCGCTCGTACTGGGCCCTGCTGCGGGCGTCGCCCAGGCATGCGGCGGCGTTCGTGGCGGATCTGCGCCATCTGCTGCAGGAGGGGCTGGTCGCTCACGCCGGCTCCCACCTCTGGCTGACGGAGGACGGCCGGGCGCTGGCGGCCCGGCACGGGCTGCGGGCTCGGCAGGACGTCACCTGCCCGGCGTGCCGGGGGCGGGGGATCGTGGCGACGGGGGAGCTGCGGGCGGTGCTGGAGCGCCTGCGGGCGGTGAGGCGGCGGGCGCCGGAGCCCCTCGCGTGCTTCGACCAGGGCGCCGTCACGCCCGAGGTGAGCGTGCTGCGGGTGGCATGGATGCACCGGCAGGGCGACCTGGCGGGGCGGGCGCTGCTGCTGCTGGGCGACGACGACCTGACGTCGGTCGCGGCGGCGCTGTCGGGGCTGCCGCAGCGCATCCACGTGCTGGAGGCCGACGAGCGGCTGGTGCGCTTCCTGACGGACGTGGCCCGGGCGGAGGGCTGGGAGGGCTACCTGAGCGTCGAGCCGTACGACGTGCGAGACGGGCTGCCGGAGCGTCTGCAGGGGCGGTTCGACGTCTTCCTCACCGACCCGGTGGAGACGCTGAAGGGCATCCGGCTCTTCCTGTCCAGGGCCACCGAGGCGCTGCGGGAGGGGGGCGTCGGGTATTTCGGGCTGACCCGGCTGGAGTCGTCGCTGGCCAAGTGGCGGGAGATCCAGCGAAGCCTGCTGGAGATGGGGTACGCCATCACGGCCATCCTGCCGCAGTTCCAGGAGTACGAGCTGGAGCACGTGCTCGACAGCGGGTGGCGGGTCGTGACCGAGGCGCCGGTGCCCGTGGAGGAGCCCGACGTCCTCTTCTACACCAGCAGCCTGGTGCGGGTGCAGCTGGTGGGCGCGCCGCAGCCCGCCGTCACAGGGCCGGTGCTCATGGGGGACGAGCTGTACGTCGACGACGAGGCGTACGTGACGGCGCCGCAGGCCGGAGAGCGGCCCGAGCCTCGGGTGGAGCCCGGAGCATCCCCGCGAAGGCCCCGACCCTCGTTCAACGGTCGTTGAACCTGGCCGGCACCCAGTTTCAGCGGCCCGCCCCGCCTGCCCCGCCGCCCCTGTCCGCCCCCGACGCCCCCGCCGTATGGGCCGCCCTTCCACCGCATCGGCCGCCCCTGCACGTAAGAAGACCCCGGAGCGGGAGCCCTGTACCCGATGCGGTCGCCCTGGGCGCTCAGCGCGACGGGGCCGGTGCCGAGGCCGAGCCGGCGGCGCCCGAGCGGACGGCGCCCACGTAGCGGACGCCGACCAGGCCCACGTAGGTCAGCCACCCGAGCACTTCCAGCAGCGAGGGGTCGGCGTTGTACCCCAGCAGGGCCTTCAGGAAAGAGCCGGCGATACTGCGCTCGTCGAGGATGGCGCTGGTGTCCCAGACCGGCCCGGCCAGGGCGGGCAGCACGCCGGCTTCCTGCAGCTCATGGATGCCGGAGGCCAGCAGGCCCGCCGCCACAAGCACCAGCAGCAGGCCCGTGTAGAAGAAGAAGCGCCGCAGGTCCAGCCGCACCGAGGCCCGAAACATCAGGTGCGCCAGCAGCACGGCGCCCACCAGCCCCAGCAGGGCGCCCAGCACGGCGCCGGCGTTGGGCTCGACGATGAAGACCGCGGCCAGGAAGAGGACGCTCTCCACGCCCTCCCGCAGCACCGCCACGAAGGCCAGGCTGAACAGGCCCAGCAGCTGGCCCGTGGAGAGGGCGTGCTCGACGCGCTGTTCGAGGTCGCCCTTGATGTGGCGGGCCTGCGACTGCATCCACAGGATCATGGAGGTCAGCACGGCCACGGCGGCCAGCAGCACCAGGCCCTCGAAGACGGCTTCCGCCCTTCCCTCGAAGCCTCCGACCAGCAGCCGGAACAGCACGGCCAGCGCGGCGCTTGCCACCACGGCGGCGGCCACGCCCGCCCAGATGTAACGGCCATGACGGGACTGACCGATCTTGCGGAGGTAACCCAGCAGGATGGCCACGATGAGGGCTGCCTCGAGCCCTTCCCGCAGCATGATGAGAGCAGCGGCGCCCACGGCGTCGAACTCCCCTTCCCGGGGCGAGTATAGGGGGGATTAGTTAAGCACGTCAACTATAAACTTGGGAAAGTTATTCTCTTCCGCTGTCGGCTCTCCGTTGCACACGGTTCGCATTTGGGGGCGCAGGGGCATGCAGCAGACGGGGCGTGAAGGGCTGCGAGGCGTCGACTGGCGGGGCGTGGGGTGGTTCGTGGCCATCACCTTCGCCCTGACCTACCTGGCCGAAGGCGCCCTCATCCTGTCGGGTTTCCGGTTTGGGCCCACCTCGGCGCTGTACGGCCAGCTGGTGGTGGCCGCGGTCATGTGGGCGCCCGCCGCGGCGGCGCTCGTCACCGTGACCCGGGTCACCAGGCAGGGCGTGGCGGCGCTGCAGGTGCGCTTCGCGCCCTGGCGGGCCCACCTGGGATCGGCCCTGCTGGTGCCGGCCGTCTTCGCGCTCATTTACGCCCTGACGTGGCTGCTCGGCCTGGGCAGCCCCGACTGGGGGCTCTCGTGGTTCCGGGGGCTCGTGGCCGAGTCGGGCGGCTCCACCGCCGGCTGGCCGCCGGCGGGGGTCGTCCTGGCCGCCCTCTTCGCGGCCAGCCTGGTGCTGGGGCCCACCGTCAACGGCCTGTTCGGCTTCGGCGAGGAACTGGGCTGGCGAGGATACCTCCTGCCCGCCCTGATGCCCCTGGGCAAGGTGCGGGCGTACCTGCTGGTGGGCCTCATCTGGGGGATGTGGCACGCCCCGCTGGTGGCCGCCGGCTTCAACTATCCGGGCTATCCCCTGTGGGGCATCGCGGCCATGGTCGGGCTGACCACGACCTTCGGGATCTACCTCAACGAGATGGCCCTGCGGCACCGGAGCTCGGTGCTGGCCGGGTGGATCCACGGCGCGTTCAACGGGCAGGCCTAC
>DATCKV010000017.1:0-6677 GCA_036564285.1 Limnochordales bacterium | reverse complement strand
GGCGGGGATGAAGCTGATACCGTTGAGCAGCTCCGTGCTGCCGAACGTGAACCGGGGGATGCCCAGCGTGATGTCGATGCCGACGGTGGACAGGAAGAGCCCGATGAGCAGGGAGAGAAGCCCCTTGCTGATGGACCCCTGCGAGACGGTCACGGTGGTGGTCAGCCCCAGCACGGCCAACCAGAAGTACTCGAAGGACGTGAACCGCGTCGCGAGCCGTGCCAGGAGCGGAGCAGCCAGGATGAGGGCCAGCGATCCCAAAAGCCCTCCCAGGGCGCTGCCCACCACGGAGAGGCCCAGCGCCCGCGCGCCCTGGCCTTGCTGGGTCAGGGCGAAGGTGTCGTCGGTGTAGGCCGCGCTGGAGGGGGTCCCGGGCATCCGCACCAGCGCCGCGGGGATGTCTCCCGCGAAGATGGCCATGGCCGACATGCAGATGACGGTGGCCAGGGTGGTGATCGGATCCATAAAGTAGGTGAAGGGGACCAGGAGCGCCATGGCCATGGTGGCCGTGAGACCCGGAATGGCCCCCACGAACAGGCCGTAGACGGAAGCCAGCGCCATCAGGCCGATGACCTCGGGTCGGGCCAGGAGGTGAACGGCGCCCACCAGGGACTCCCACATGGCTACCACCCCCACGGCCCTTCCGGCAGCGGTACCCTGAGCAGCACGCCGAACATCCAGCGCACGGCCAGGGTCAAGGCAAGGGCGACCGCGATGCCGGTCACCGGTCGGGTGCCCCGGGCCAGGAGCATGCCGCCGACCATCGCGAACGCGCTCAGCGAGAAGCCGATGCGGGGCGAGAGCGCCACGAAGAGCAGGACGGCCGCGACGACCTCGAGCACGCCCCGCCACGAGAACGGGTCGGCCGCCCCAGGCTCCGGCCGCTGCCGCCACTGGCTGAGGCTGATCCACGCGCCTACCAGGGTCAGACCGGCGCCGACGAAAGCAGGAAAGAGCCCAGGGCCTGCATACGAGTGCGGCAGCTGCGGGAGGCTCAGGCTCATCCCGACGATGACGACCCCGGCCACGGCGGCGCAGAGGCCCATCCAGAACTCGGAGCGAGGCACGCCCCCACCCTCTTCCCCTCCCGGGGCCGCCGCGGCCCTTGCGGGTCGCGGCAGCCCCAAGTCTCCGTAGATGATCCCGGCTCCGGGCTACTTGGCCAGCCCCATGGACCGCAGCAGGTCACCCATGGTGCGGTCCTGGTCATGGAGGAAGAGGGCGGCCTGGTCGGCGGGAATCCACGTGACCCCGAAGCCGGCCTCCCTCATGAAGGCCCGGTAGCGGTCGCTGGCCACCGCCTTGGCCAGGGATGCCTCCAGGCGCTGCACGACCTCCCGAGGCGTACCGGCCGGAGCCGCCAGGCCTCGCCAGGTGCCCAGGGACCAGTTGACTCCCAGCTCCTTCAGGGTGGGCACGTCGGGAAAGGCCGGCAGTCGCTGCTCCGCCATGACGGCCAGCGGCCGTACCGAGCCGGCACGGATCATGGTAGCGGCCTCCGCGGCGCTGCACGTGACGACGTGCACCCCGCCCGCCACCAGCTCCTGCAGCGCCTGCGCCGCCCCCGTGCTGGGAACCCACGGCAGCGCGCTCGGCTCCAGCCCCGCGGCGGTCAGCCACCCGACCCGGGCCAGATCCCAGATGCCGCCGGTCGCGGTGCCCGAGGCCCGGTAGCGCCCGGGGTTGGCCTTGATCGCGGCCGTGAGCTCGGCCAGGTTCTTCCAGGGTGCGTCGGCCGCCACCGTGACGCCGGCGGGGTCCACGTTGACGATCCCGATGGGCGCGAAGTCGGAGTAGTCCACCTCGGCCAGGCCCATCCAGTGCATGGTGGCCAGCTCTACGGTGACCATGGTCAGGGTGTACCCGTCGGGCCGCGCCGACGCGCCGGCGACGTGGCCGATGGCGCCGCCGCCACCCGCCCGGTTGACCACGTTGACGGGGACGCCCAGGTCCTCCTGGAGCAGCGATGCCAGGAGCCGCGCGACCTGGTCGGTGCCGCCGCCCGCGCCCCACGGCACGATGATCTGGATGGGACGGTCGGGGTAGGCCGCGTACGCCCAGCCAGACCCGATGGCGACCAGGAGAGCCGAGCAGACCAGCGCGCCCAGGAAGGCTCGACCCCGGCGCGTCCCCGACGAGCGCCACTGTCCTTGACTGACCCGCCCTGCTTGCGACATCCCCTTCCCTCCCCCTGAGACGAAGCGTCCTGCGGCCTGCGCCCTCCGTGGTGGCGGACGTGCCCAGCGCTCGCTCATCCCCGCGCCGTCTCACCCCCCCACGACCGGAGCGCCGCCAGGTGGGCGCTGTACCCCATCGTCTCGGAGATCGCCATGGCCGTGCGCCGTACCGCCGAGGCCAGCTCCTCCAGACGCTCCGGCGGGGTCCTGAAGGCCGGAGCCGTGACGCTGACGGCGGCCCGCACCTGCCCGGTGTGGTCGAAGATGGGCGCGGCCGCGCAGCAAACGCCTTCCTCGTGCTCTTCCCGGTCGAAGGCGATGCCGGTGCGGCGGACCTCGTCCATCTCCCGCTCGAAGCGCAGGTAGTCGGTGATGGTGTTGGCGGTGTACGCCCTCAGCGGCCGCCGCTCGAGGATGCGGCGGCGCTCGTCCGCGGGCAGGTAGGCCAGCAGGACCTTGCCGACCCCGGTGCAGTGAGCCGGCGCCCTCTTGCCGACCCGGGAGTAGAGTCGAAGGCGCTGGGGGCTCTCGATCTTGTCGACGTAGACCACCTCGCCGTCGTCCAGCACGCAGAGGTGGACCGTCTCCTGGGTCTCCTGCGAGAGCCGCTCCAGCAGCGGCCGGGCGTGCCTGGGTATCTCCAGGGCGTCGAGGACGAGGCTGCCGATCTCGAAGACGCGGATCCCCAGTTTGAAGAGGCCGGTCTCCTCTTCCCGCTGGACCGCCCTCTCGTCCACCAGCGTCATCGCGATCCGGAGCACGGTGCTCTTGGGCAGGGCCAGCGCCCGGGCCAGCTCGGCCAGGGTCATGCCGCGCGGGCCGCTCTGGCCCAGGAGGGCCAGGAGCTGCAGCGCGTTGCGGACGGCCTGCACCCTGGGGACCGAGTCGGCCGCTGCTCTGGAGCGCTCCCTGGCCACCGCCACCGCAGCCACCCCCGGTCGAAAATGAAACGGCGTTCCATTTTGCGCCCACATTTTCGCTCCGGCGTGCAGGCCCTCCTGCTTCAGGGCACGAGAAGGGTTGCCGGAGAGAGCCAGGAGAGTCGGGCGCGCCTAGCGGATGAAACGGTGGACCACAGGCCAGGCGCCCGATAGGGGCCGGTCCGGGCCCTAGGGCCCTGCCGCCTTCAGCACCAGGAGCGCCACCAGGCCCCCCGCCGCGGAGGCCACGGCGTTGACGGCGTCGTTATCCAGCCAGGGCCATCCGCCCTCCAGGGTCAGCGGGCCCGGGCAGCGCCCCAGGTGCCGGCCCGGGCGCTCCACCGGGCGCCCGCAGGCGGCGCAGCGCCACCGCCCCTGCACGACGGCGCCCAGCAGGCTGTCTATCAGCATGCCCGCCACGCCCCCCACCAGCACCGCCAGGGCCAGCGCGGAAGAACCCGTCGCAGCCCGGGACAGGGCCGCCAGCACCGCCGCGCCCCCGATCCCCGCCAGGGTGCCCGGGGTCGTCACCCCGCCGGACTGCCCCGGCGCGACGGGCCGCCTCCCCACCAGCAGCACCGGGGTGCCGCCCCGGGCCAGCCCCACCTCCGTGGCCCACGTGTCGGCCGCCATGGCCGCCAGGCTGCCCGCCACCAGGGCGTCGTGCACCGCCGGAGGCCCGCCGCCCAGGAGCCGCCACGCGGCCACCGCGGCCGCCACCCCGCCGTTGGCCAGCACCTGCCGGGCATCCCGCCCGGCCCCGCGCCGGGGGGTCCCGCCCTGCACCCGCCTTCTCCACGCCGTCAGGGCCGAGCCGGAGACGAAGAACGCCACCAGCAGCGCCGCCCACCCAAGGCCGCCCGCCGCGAAGACCAGACCGCCCACCGCAGCCGCCGCCAGCGCTCCGCCCCGGTCCAGGGCGCCGGCCCGCCAGCCCACCAGGCTCACCGCGGCCGCCGCCAGGGCCGCCGCCCAGCCGGTCACGCCGCCGGCCTCCGCCGCCCCGGCCTCTTCACCGCACCGGTGCGCCGGCCAGGCGCTGCCGGGCCCACGCCGCAGCCCGCCTCAGCCGCGCCGCCGCCGCGCCCCGGCCCACCAGCGCCAGCACCTCGAACATGCCGGGGCTCACGTCCTTGCCCGTCACCGCCACCCGCACAGGCTGCAGGACGTCGCCCATCTTGAGGCCGGTCTCGTCTCGCAGCCGGGTGAAGTACGCCTCCAGCGCCGGCTCGTCGAAGGGTTCGAGCCCCTCCAGGTCGGCCGCGATCCGCTCTAGCAGCTCCGGCACCCCCGCCCGGAGCAGGTGCCGGCGGGCCGCTCCCTCGTCGTAGGCGAAGTCGTCCTGGAAGTAGTAGGCGACCCACGCCGGCACGTCGGCCAGGGTCCGCAGGCGGCTCTGGCTCAGCTCCAGCGCCCGCCGCAGCCGCCGCCTGCCCTCCTCACCCTGCGCGTCGATGCGCTGGGCCAGCTGCGCCTTCTCTAGGAACGGCCGGGAGCGGGCGGCCAGCTCGTCTACGGAGAGCCGCCGCAGGTAGTACCCGTTCATCCACTCCAGCTTCTGGATGTCGAAGATGGCAGGGTTCTTGGAGACCCGCTCCAGGGAGAACTTCTCGATGAGCTCCTCGACGCTGAAGATCTGCTGCTCCGCGTCGTAACCCCACCCCAGCAGCGCCAGGTAGTTGACCAGGGCCTCGGGCAGGAAGCCCATCTCCCGGAAGGCGTCCACCGACTGGGCCCCGTGGCGCTTGGACAGCTTGCTGCGGTCCGGCGCCAGCAGGATGGAGAGGTGCGCGAACGCGGGCGGCTGGGCGCCCAGGGCCCGGTACACCTGGAGCTGGCGGGGGGTGTTGGAGAGGTGCTCGTCGCCGCGGATGACGTGGGTGATGCGCATCTCCAGGTCGTCGACCACCACCGCGAAGTTGTAGGTGGGCAGTCCGTCGGACTTGATGATGACGAAGTCGTCCAGCAGGGCGTTGTCGAAGCGCACCTCGCCCCGCACCAGGTCGTGGACCACCGTCTCGCCCTGGTCGTCGATGCGGAACCGCAGCGCCCTGGGTCGGCCCTCCGCCTCCAGGCGCCGCCGCTCGGCATCGGTCAGGTGCAGGCAGCGGCGGTCGTACTTGGGCGCCTCCCCCCGGCGCAGGGCCTCCTGGCGGCGCGCCTGCAGCTCCTCGGGGGTGCAGTAGCAAGGGTAGGCCCGGCCTGCCTCCACCAGGCGCGCCGCATAGCGCTGGTACAGCTCGCGCCGCTCGGTCTGCCGGTAAGGGCCGTAGGGGCCGCCCACGTCAGGCCCCTCGTCCCAGTCCAGGCCCACCCAGCGCAGCCCCTCCAGCATGGCTCGGGCCGACTCCTCGCTGGAGCGGCTCAGGTCGGTGTCTTCCAGGCGCAGGATGAACTTGCCCCCGTGGTGGCGGGCGAACAGCCAGTTGTACAGCGCGGTGCGCACGCCCCCCACGTGGGGGTAGCCCGTGGGGCTGGGCGCGTAGCGCACCCGCACCGCATCGGAGCGCTGGGTGGAGCCCGATGTCATGGAACGCTCGCCTCCTCGGACGCCAGGGACTTCTCGTAGGGCGGGTACCGAACCCCGCGGTCGGTGATGATGGCGGTGATGAGGTGCGCCGGCGTCACGTCGAAGGCGGGGTGCAGGACGTCCACGCCGTCGGGAGCCACCGGCACCCCGGCGACGTGGGTCACCTCCGACGGATCCCGGAACTCGATGGGGATGGCGGCGCCGTCAGGCGTCGAGAGGTCGACCGAGGACCAGGGCGCCGCCACGTAAAACGGGATGCCGTGGGCCCGGGCCAGCACCGCCAGGGCGTACGTGCCGATCTTGTTGGCCACGTCGCCGTTGCGGGCCACCCGGTCCGCGCCCACCACCACCGCCTGCACCAGCCCCTGACGCATCACGTAGCCGGCCATGCCGTCGGTGATGAGGGTCACGTCGATGCCCTCCCGGCTCAGCTCCCACGCGGTCAGCCGGGCGCCCTGCAGGTAGGGGCGAGTCTCCGTGGCATAGACCCGCAGCCGCCGGCCCTGCGCCACCGCGCGCCGCAGCACGCCCGCCGCCGTGCCGATGCCCGCCGTGGCCAGGGCTCCCGTGTTGCAGTGCGTCAGGACACCGCCCTTCTCCGGCATGAGAGGCGCTCCCGCCTCGCCGATGCGCCAGCAGGCCAGCTCGTCCTCCCGGGCGATGCGGGCCGCCTCGTCCTCGGCCGCAGCCGCGCCGAACCCCTCCCGCCTCAGCCGGGCCATCACCCGCCCTACGGCCCAGGCCAGGTTGACGGCCGTGGGCCGCGCCTGCACCAGGCGGGCGGCCGCGCGCTCGACCGCGTCCGGATCGCCGGCGTGCTCCCGGCAGGCCAGGGCCACGCCGTACGCCGCGGCGACGCCGATGAGGGGAGCCCCGCGCACCACCATCTCGCGGATGGCCTGCGCCACCTCATCGCAGCTCCGGCAGGCCAGCCACCGCTCCTGCGACGGCAGCCGGCGCTGATCCAGCAGCCACAGGGTCCCGGGCTCCCAGCGGTAGGCCCGCACAGGCCCGGGCGAGCCGGCCGAGGAGAGGAGGTCGCCCATGCCC
>DATCKV010000016.1:0-3998 GCA_036564285.1 Limnochordales bacterium | reverse complement strand
CCCCACCCCGACGAGGCCGTCCACGTCCCCGTCGGCTGGCTGCCCGACGGCTCGGGCCTGCTGGTGGTCAGCAACCGGGACCGGGAGTTCGCGGGGCTGGCCGTCGTGCGCCCCGACCGGCCGGGTCGGCTCGAGTGGCTGGTGGCGGCGGACTGGGACGTGGAGGCCGTGGAACTGGCCCCCGATGGCCACCTGGCCGCTGTCTGCCTCAACGAGGGAGGCATCAGCCGCCTCAGCCTGGTCGAACTGCCGTCGGGCCGGGAGCTCGCGCGCCCCGGCCTTCCCCAGGGCGTGCTGCAGGCGCTGCGCTTCTCCCCCGACGGGAGCTGGCTGGCCGTGCTGCTGGCCACGCCCCGCCGGGCCGCGGAGCTCTACACCCTCCGGCTGCCCGACGGGCGCCTGACCCGGCTCACCTCCAGCATGCTGGGCGGGATCCCCGAGGAGGACCTGGTAGAGCCCGAACGGGTCTGGTATCCCACGTTCGACGGGCGGCGCATCGAGGCGTGGCTGTACCGGCCGGCCGGCGCCTCCCCTGGGTCGCCCGCGCCCGTGGCCCTCTCCATCCACGGCGGCCCCGAGGCTCAGGAGCGCCCCACCTACAACCCCTTCTACCAGTACCTGCTCCACCGCGGCATCGGCGTCATGGCGCCCAACATCCGGGGCTCGACCGGGTACGGCGTCACCTTCCAGCGCCTCATCCACCGAGACTGGGGCGGCGGGGAGCTGAAGGACATCGAGGCGGCGGCCCGCTTCCTGCAGGGCCTGCCGTGGGTGGACGGCAGCCGGCTGGCCGTCTTCGGGGCCAGCTTCGGGGGCTTCGCCACCCTCTCCGCGGTCACCCGGCTGCCCCAGTACTGGGCCGCCGCGGTGGACATCGTGGGCCCCAGCAACCTGGTCACCTTCGCCCGAAGCGTCCCTCCCACCTGGCGGCGGTTCATGAAGCGTTGGGTGGGCGACCCCGACGAGGACCGGGAGTTGTTGCTGGCGCGCTCGCCCATCACCTACGTCGACCAGGTGCGGGCGCCCCTGCTGGTCATCCAGGGCAAGAACGACCCCCGGGTGGTCAAGGCGGAGTCGGATCAGATGGTGGAGCGCCTGCGGGCGCTGGGCCGGCCCGTGGAGTACGTGGTCTTCGAGGACGAGGGCCACGGCTTCACCCGGCGCGCCAACGTGCAGAGGGCGTACCGGCTGGCCGCGGCCTTCCTGGAGCGGCACCTGCTGGGCGGCCGGCCCGGGAGAGGGTAGCCGTCCTCGCGGCGAAGATCGGTCCATGGACCGACGAGACCGGAGGGGGGAGTGAGGGCCTTGCGCGTACGTGACCGGATGACGCTCAATCCCATCACCGTGGAGCCGACCACCCCGGTGGCGGAGGCGCTGCGTCTCATGGAGGGGCGCAAGATCCGGCGGCTCCCGGTGCTGCAGGAGAGCCAGCTGGTGGGCATCGTGACCCTGCTGGACCTGATGCGGGTCTCGGCCTCGCCCGCCACCACCCTCAGCGTCTACGAGCTGCGGTACCTGCTGGACAAGCTGACCGTCCAGGAGGCCATGACCCGCCGGGTCATCACGGTCTCGCCCGACGCTCCCATCGAGCAGGCCGCGCTGCTGATGCGGGAGCACAAGATCGGCGGGCTGCCCGTGGTGGAGGACGGCAGGCTGGTGGGCATCATCACCGAGACCGACATCTTCGACGCCTTCGTGGAGCTCCTGGGCATGCGCAAGCCGGGGCTGCGCCTGGAGGTGGACTGCCCCGACAGGCCCGGCGTGCTGGCCCGGATCGCCTCGGTCATCGCCGGCCGCGGCCTCAACATCCACAGCGTGGTGACCACGCCCGCGCCGTCGGGCCAGGCGCACCTGGTCTTCCGGGTGCAGGGCGACGACGTGGGGGCGCTGGCGTCGGAGCTGGAGCGCTCGGTCGAGCAGTGCCGGGTGCGGTGGGAGGCGCCTGCGTCCGCTGCGTGACGAGGCGCTTGCCGCCTTCCACCCCCTGGCGGCCGACTGGTTCGCCCAACGCTACGGCGAGCCCACGCCGGCGCAGCGGCTGGGCTGGCCCGCCATCCGGTCGGGGCAGGATGTGCTGCTCATCGCCCCGACCGGCTCCGGCAAGACCCTGGCGGCCTTCCTGGTGACCCTGGACGAGCTGGCGCGCACGGCAGCGCGCGAGGCGCCGCGAGTGCACACCCTCTACATCTCGCCCCTGCGCGCCCTCAGCCACGACATCCACCGCACCCTGCAGGAGCCCCTGGCGGGGATGCAGGCGCTGGCAGCCCAGCGGGGCCAGCCCCGGCTGCCCATCGAGGTGGCGGTGCGCACCGCGGACACGCCCCCGGACCGCAGGCGCGCCATGGCCCGGCGGCCGCCCCACCTGCTGGTGACCACGCCGGAGTCTTTCTTCCTCATGCTGCTCTCCCCGTCCATGCGCCCGGCCCTGCTGCAGGCCCGACGGGTCATCGTGGACGAGCTGCACGCCCTGCTGCCCACCAAGCGGGGCGTGCAGCTGGCGCTGAGCCTCGAGCTGCGGGACCACCTCGCGGGCCGCCGCGCCCAGCGGGTGGGCCTGTCGGCCACCCTGAAGCCGCCCGAGGCGGGAGCGGCCTGGCTGGCCGGCCCGTCGGCGGCGCCGGCCCGCCTGCTGGACGCCGGCGGCCGCAAGCCCCTGGAGGTGCAGGTGGTGGTGCCCTCGCCCCGATTCCCGGAGGGCGACGAAGGCTCCGTCTGGCCGGCCGTGGCTCGGCGGGTGCTGGAGCTCATCACGTCGGCCCGCTCGACCCTGGTCTTCGTCAACAACCGGCGCCTGGCCGAGCGGCTCACCCACCTGGTCAACGACCTGGCGGGGCGGCGCGTCGCGCTCACCCACCACGGCAGCATGGCGCCTCCGGCGCGCCTGTACGTGGAGCAGGCGCTCAAGGCCGGCGAGCTCAAGGCCGTCGTGGCCACCTCCACCCTGGAGCTGGGCATCGACGTGGGCGCCGTGGACCTGGTGGTGCAGGTGCAGTCGCCCCGGCACGTGGGACAGGGCATCCAGCGCATCGGCCGGTCCGGTCATGGGGTAGCCGGGCGCAGCCGGGGCGTCCTCATCGCCACCCACCCCGCCGACCTCCTGGAGGCCGCCGCCGCGGCCGACGCCATCGCGGCCGGCGACATCGAGCCCACCGCGCCCGTGGCGGGGGCCCTGGACGTGCTGGTGCAGTTCGTGGCCGGGGCCGCGGCCATCCGGGAGTGGGACCAGGAGGAGCTGCTGCAGCTGGTGCGCCGGGCGGCGCCCTTCGCCGAACTTTCCCGGGAAATGTGGCACGACGTGCTGGCCTTCGCGGCGGGCGACATCCCCGGCGGGCGGTGGCGGCCCCGGATCCGGTGGGACCGCCAGTCCGGGCGGGTCGCGACGGAGCCCGGCACCCTGGCCGTGCTCTACGCCAACGCGGGCACCATCCCGGACCGGGGGCTCTACCCCGTCTACCTGCAGGGCACCGACGTGAAGCTGGGGGAGCTGGATGAGGAGTTCACCTACGAGAGCCGACGGGGCGACGTCTTCTGGCTGGGCATGGGGGCGTGGCGCATCGAGGCCATCCGGTCCGACCGGGTCGTGGTGAGCCCGGCGCCGGCGGGGGTGCCGGCCCGGATCCCGTTCTGGCGCGGTGAGGTGCCGGGGCGCACCGCCCATCTGGGGGCCCGGGTGGGCCGGCTGCTGGCGGAGATGGAGGAGAGGCTGGCCGAGGCCGGCAGCAGTCCGGGCCAGGGGCTCCCGGAGGAGCCCCAGCAGGACGAGGCGGCCCTGCGGCGGTGGCTGGTGGCCCGGGGCCGCCTGGAGCCGGCCGCCGCCGACGCCCTGGCCCAGTACGTGGCGCGCCAGTGGCGCGCCGCGGGCACCCTGCCCACCCATCGGCGGGTGGTGGTGGAGAGCTTCCCCGACGAGCTGGGAGACCGGCGCATCGTCCTGCACAGCCCCTGGGGGCGCGCGGTGCACCGGGCCTGGGCCATCGCGCTGGAGGGCTACCTGCGCC
>DATCKV010000015.1:0-8152 GCA_036564285.1 Limnochordales bacterium | reverse complement strand
CTGGCCGATGAGGCGCAGCCGCTTGCCCCCGGGCAGCTCGAACTCCTCCACGTGGGGCCGCACCGGGCGCCGGGCCCGGGCCAGGCGGGCCAGGGCCTCCACGTCCACCTCCACGTCGAAGTGGCCGGCGTTGGCCAGGATGGCCCCGTCTTTCATCCGCAGCAGGTGCTCCTCGCGGATGACGCCGGCGTTGCCCGTGGCGGTGATGAAGACGTCGCCCAGGGGCGCCGCCTCCAACATGGGCATGCAGGCGAAGCCGTCCATCACCGCCTCCAGCGCCCGCAGCGGGTCCACCTCGGTCACGATGACCCGCGCCCCCATGCCTCGCGCCCGCATGGCGATGCCCCGGCCGCACCACCCGTACCCGGCCACCACCACAGTGCTGCCGGCCAGCAGCACGTTGGTGGCCCGCATCAGGCCGTCCAGGGTGGACTGCCCCGTGCCGTAGCGGTTGTCGAACATGAACTTGGTGCGGGCGTCGTTGACGGCCACGATGGGGTAGCGCAGCACGCCGTCGCGGGCCATGGCCCGCAGCCGGTGCACCCCGGTGGTGGTCTCCTCGGTGCCGCCCCGCACCCCGGCCAGCAGCTCCGGCCTCCGGGTGTGCAGGGTGACGACCAGGTCCGCGCCGTCGTCCATGGTGATGGCAGGGCCGTGGTCCAGGGCCTGGTGGATGTGGCGGTAGTACTCCTCCTGGTCCGCGCCCCGCCGGGCGAAGGTGGGGATGCCGTAGACGTGGTTGAGGGCGGCCACCACGTCGTCCTGGGTGGACAGGGGGTTGGAGGCGCACAGCCGCACCTGGGCGCCGCCCGCCGCCAGGGTGCGCACCAGGTTGGCCGTCTCCGTGGTGACGTGCAGGCAGGCCGAGATCCGGACCCCCTCCAGCGGCCGCTCGCGCTGCCACCGCTCCCGGATGCGGCGCAGCACCGGCATGAAGGAGTCGGCCCACTCGATGCGGCCCTGACCCTGCTCCTCGGGCGCCGTCATCGCCGCTCGCCCGTCTCCGGTGCCCGGGCCGCCGCGGCCTCGGCGGGGCTCGCCGCCTCCAGGTACCGTCGGGCCGCCTCCTGCAGCGCCCCCACCAGGTCCGTGCGCTCCCACGGCAGGTCCAGCTCCGGCCGCCCGAAGTGGCCGTAGACGGCCAGCGGGCGGTAGATGGGCCGCCGCAGGTCGAAGCGCTCGATGAGGGCCGCCGGGCGCAGGTCCACCAGCTGGGCCACCATGCGCTCCAGCACCGGCTCCGGCAGCCGGCCCGTGCCGAACGTCTCCACCGTCATCGAGACCGGCCGCGCCACGCCGATGACGTACGCCAGCTGCACCTCGCACCGGTCCGCCAGGCCGGCGGCCACCAGGTTCTTGGCGATGTAGCGGGCCGCGTAGCTGCCGGTGCGGTCCACCTTGGTGGGATCCTTGCCTGAGAAGGCCCCGCCGCCGTGGCGGGCCATGCCCCCGTACGTGTCGACGATGACCTTCCGCCCCGTCATCCCCGAGTCGCCCTGGGGCCCGCCCACCACGAAGCGCCCCGTGGGGTTGATGTAGATGCGGGTGGCGGGCGAGAGGTATCGGGGCGGGATGACGTGGCGCACCACGTGGGCCTCGATGTCGGCCCGCAGCCGCTCGATGGCCACGTCGGGGTCGTGCTGCGCCGAGACCACCACGGCCGTCACCTCGACCGGCCGGTCTCCCTCGTAGGCCACCGTCACCTGGGTCTTGCCGTCGGGGCGCAGGTAGGGCAGCAGCCCCGTGCGCCGCACCTCGGCCAGCCGCCGGGCCAGGCGGTGCGCCAGCACGATGGGGAAGGGCATCAGCTCCTCGGTCTCCCGGGTGGCATAGCCGAACATGAGCCCCTGATCCCCCGCCCCCAGCGTGTCGTAAGCGCTGGCCTGGCCGTCGCCCGAGCGGGCCTCCAGGGCCCGGTCCACCCCCCGGGCGATGTCGGGCGACTGCTCGTCGAGGGCCACCAGCACCGCGCAGCTGGAGGCATCGAGGCCGTACTCGGCCCGGTCGTAGCCGATCTCCCGCAGGGTCTGGCGCGCCACCCGCGCCACGTCCACCCGGGCCTTGGTGGTGATCTCGCCGAAGATGAGCACCATCCCCGTCTTGGTGGCCACCTCGCAGGCCACGCGCGCCTCAGGGTCCTGCTGGTAGATGGCGTCGAGGATGGCGTCGGCGATCTGATCGCAGACCTTGTCGGGATGGCCCTCGGTCACCGACTCGGAGGTGAACTCCCACCGGCGCGGCACCGCCTGCTGCGGCGCGGCCGCCGGCCGGGCCGCCCCCACCACGCGCTCCTGCCGGCCGTCCGGACGCATGGACATGACGCGTGCCCCCTGCTTC
Source organism: Limnochordales bacterium (assembly GCA_036564285.1). Lineage (GTDB taxonomy): Bacteria > Bacillota > Limnochordia > Limnochordales > Geochordaceae > Geochorda. The sequence continues at coordinate 5,815 of DATCKV010000015.1, read as the reverse complement.
CTCGCGTGCTCTGGACGCATCGGGTGACCTCGGCCGCGGGCGGCGCCATGCCGGGGACGATCAGCGGTCGCGCCCCTCCGCGCCTTCAGGGAGAGGCAAGAGCCCGGGCTCTCATCTCCCAGAATGGAACCCCATTCTGCGGGAATTGGCACCGTGCGCCGTCGACCAGGTGCCGGCGCCGGTTGCCGGGCTTCATCGGGCCCGTCCCTCCGCCGCTCTCGATAAGAGCCAGAAGCACGCTGTGGAATTTCGCCGAGTCATCATAGCATGGCCGCCTCCCCCCGTCAATCGTGGGGAGCGGCCGCCTCCAGCTCCGCCAGCAGCCGGGCCCAGGCCACGCGACCCCGCTCGAAGCTGGAGAGGCGGAAGAACTCGTCGGGCGCGTGGATGCGCTCGTCGGGCAGGCCGAAGGCGAAGGTGACGGTGTAGGCGCCCAGCTGGCTCAGGAAGACCTCGTACAGGGGCACGGTGCCGCCCATCCACTGGTAGACGGGCTCCCGGCCGTACAGCTCCCGCAGCACCGCGGCGGCGGCGCGGTTGCCCCAGTGGTCCACGGGCATCGCGTACGGGCGGGCCCGCCCGGGCATCCTCTGCACCTCCACCCGCACGCCGGGGGGCGCGTGGCGCCGCACGTGCTCCTCGATGAGGGCCTGGATCTCCTCGGGATCCTGGTCGGGCACCAGGCGGCACGTGATCTTGGCGTGGGCCTCGGCCGGCAGCACCGTCTTGACGCCCTCGCCCTGGAAGCCGCCCCAGATGCCGTTGACCTCCAGGGTGGGCCGGGCTCCCTGCCGCTCCAGGGTGCTGTAGCCAGGCTCGCCGAAGAGGGCGGGCACCCCCAGCGCCTCGCGGAAGCGGTCGTCGTCGTGAGGCACGGCCTGCATCAGCCGCCGCTGCTCGGCCGTCAGCGGGACGACCCGGTCGTAGAAGCCCTCCACCAGGATGTGCCCGTCGGGGGCCCGCATGGAGGCCAGGAGCGCCACCAGGGCGTGGATGGGGTTCTGCACCGTGCCGCCGTACGTGCCCGAGTGAAGGTCGCTGGAGGGCCCCCGCACGTCGATCTGCAGCGCGCACAGCCCCCGGGTGCCCACGGTGAGGCTGGGGACGTCGGGGGCCAGCTGCCCCCCGTCCGCGCTCAGGACCAGCTGGCACGCCAGCATCTCCCGGTGCTCGGCCACGAAGGTGTCGAGGTAGGGGCTCCCGATCTCCTCCTGCCCCTCCAGCAGGAAGCGCACGTTGACGGGCAGCCGCCCCTCGGCCCGCAGCCAGGCCTCGCAAGCCAGGATGGGGATGAGCATGTTGCCCTTGTCGTCGGAGGCCCCCCGGGCGTAGATGCGGTCTCCCTCGATGCGGGGGTCGAAGGGCGGGTGGCTCCACCGGTCTTCGGGATCCACGGGCTGCACGTCGAAGTGGCCGTAGATGAGGACCGTGGGCCGGCCCGGGGCGTGCAGCCAGTCGCCGTAGACCAGGGGGTGGCGCGGCGTGGGCAGCACCTGGACGTGCTCGATGGAGGCCCGTTCCAGACGGCGCGCCACCCACCGCGCCGCGGCCTCGACGTCGGCGGCCCGCTCGCTGAGGGCGCTGATGCTGGGGATGCGCAGCAGCTCCACCAGTTCGTCGACGTGGGCCTGACGGTGGCGCTCCAGGTGCGCGGCCACCGCCGGCGGCAGCGAGGCACGGGAACCGCTCATCGCGCCCCCTCCTCCAGGGCCTCGGGGTTGACCACGTGGGGCGGGCGGCGGCCCGACAGGGCCGCGATGAGGTTGGCGGCGGCCATCTCCGCCATGCGGGCACGGGTCTCGGTGCTGGCGCTGGCGATGTGGGGCAGCAGCACCACGTTGGGCAGCTCCGCCAGGCCCGGCGCCAAGCGGGGCTCGTCCTCGAAGACGTCGAGGCCCGCCCCTGCGATGCGCCGCTCCCGCAGGGCCCGCACCAGGGCCGCCTCGTCGACCACGGGGCCCCGAGACGTGTTGATGAGGTAGGCCGTGGGCTTCATCAGGGCCAGGGTGCGCTCGTTGAGGAGGTGCCGGGTGGAGGCGTTGAGGTCCACGTGCAGCGTCACGAAGTCGGACTCCTGCAGGAGCGCCTCCAGGGAGCGGTACTCGACGCCCAGCCGCGCCTCCTCCTCGGGGGTCCGGCGGCGCACGTCGTGGTAGAGCACCCGCATGTCGAAGCCCCGGGCCCGCCGCGCCACCGCCTCCCCGATGCGGCCGAAGCCCACGATGCCCAGGGTCTTGCCGTGGACGTCGGTGCCCAGGAAGAGGGTGGGCGACCAGCCGCCCATGGCCTCGAAGCGCCCGGCGCGCACGAACGCGTCGGCCTCCACCACCCGCCGCGCCACCGCCATCAACAGCGCCCAGGCCAGGTCCGCGGTGGTCTCGGTCAGCACCCCCGGCGTGTTGCAGACCAGGATGCGCCGGCGAGTGGCCTCCCGCACGTCGACGTTGTTGAAGCCCACCGCGTAGTTGGAGATGACCCGCAGCCGGGGCCCCGCCGCCTCCATCACCTCGGCGTCGATGGTGTCGGTCAGCAGCGTCACCAGCCCGTCCCGCCCCCGGACCGCCTCCAGCAGCTCGGCCCGGGTGAGAGGGCGGTCGTGGGGGTTGACCTCCACCCGGCCGTGCGCGGCCAGCATGGACATCCCCGGCTCGGGCAGGCGCCGGGTCACGTAGATCTCCCAGCCGCCGGGCATGGCTGTCACCCTCCTCTCCCGAAGGCGCCGCCCCTGCAGCGCGGCCGGTACGGGCTCAGGCCCCCCGCAGCCGCTGGAAGGCCTGAGAGGCGGCGCCCATCAGCATCCTCGCGTCGGTGGCCACCGAGACGAACTGGAAGCCCTGCTCCGCCATGGCGGCCGCCTCCTCCGCGTCGCGGGCCATGTAGCCGGCGGCCTTGCCCGCCCGCCGGGCCGCCTCCAGCACCCGGCGCACGGCGGCGCGGTAGTCAGGGTGGTCGAAGCGGCGGAAGAGGCCCAGGCTGGCCGACAGATCGTTGGGCCCCACGAAGAGGAGGTCCACGCCGTCGACCCGGGCGATGGCCTCCGCGGCCTCCAGGGCCGGCCGGGTCTCGATCTGGACGCCCACCAGCACGGCGTCGTTCCACCCGGCGAAGTAGTCGGGTAGCGAGAGCCCGTACCGGCTGGCCCGGGCCCCCGCCACCCCCCGCACGCCGGCGGGGGGATAGCGGCAGGCGGCCACGGCCATCCGGGCCTCCTCGGGGGAGTTGACCAGGGGCACCAGCACCCCCAGGGCGCCCCGATCCAGGGCCTTCTTCACCAGGGCCACGTCGTTGGCCGCCACCCGCACCAGGGGCGTCACGCCGGTGCCGGCGGCCGAGACAGCCCGCAGCATCTCCTCCAGGGTGCGGTCGTCGACGGCGGCGTGCTCGGTGTCGACCAGCAGCCAATCGGGCTGCAGCAGGGCCAGGGCCTCGGCCACGGCCGGCGAGGCGAAGGTGAGCCAGGTGCCGAAGGCGGGGCGTCCCGAACGCAGGCGCTCCTTGAGCGGGTTGGTCATCGAACGCGGGCGCTCCTTTCAGGGGTCGGCAAAGAGAGGTATGACACGCCGCGCCCCCCTTCCTCCCCCGCCCCGGGCGGCACCGCTTCAGCGCGCCGGGCCTGCGGCGCCGGAGGCCGGCACGGCCGCCTGGCCCGGGCCGGGCTGGCGCCACATCTCGGCCGCGAGGGCGCCGAAGAGGCCGGCCATGAGCCCCAAGAAGCCCGCCACCGCGGCGTTGAGCAGGGCCCGGGGCCGAGCCGGGGCGGCGGGCGGCACCGCCTCCCGCACCACGCTCAGCGTCTGCGCCCACAGCCGCCCGGCCAGCTCCGCCCGCTGCGCCTCGTAACGCGCCAGCGCCGCCTGGTAGCTGCGCTGGGCCATGTCGAGCCGCCAGGCCACCTCCTGCTGGCCGGCCCGGGCCTGGACCAGCCGGGCGGCGGTGGCCTGCAGCTCCTCCTCGAGGCGCTGCAGCGCCTCCCGCAGCCGGGCGCGCTCCGCTTCCAGGCCCGCCAGGGCCGCCTGCTGGAGGGTGGCCTCTTCCTGGAGCTGGGCGTAGACGGGGTTGAAGGTCTCCCCCGGCGAGCCGCCGCCGGAGCCGGCGCCGGCCTGCAGGGACAGGGCGCGCGGCTCCGAGGCCAGCCGGCGCTCGAGCACCTCGAGCCGGGCCCGCCCCGAGGCCAGCTGCACCTCGATCTCGTCCAGGCGCCGCCGGTAGTCGGCCGCCATCTGCAGCTGCACCGACTGCTGGCTCTCCAGCTGCTCCAGGAGCGGGCCCTCCCGGGCCAGGCTCTCCATGCGGGCCAGGGCCTGGTCCAGGGCCTGGCGGGAGGCCTCCACCTGCTCCTGCAGCAGGGAGAGGCTGCGCTCCATGCGGCTCTGGTTGAGACGCGCCACCTCGTCGGCCAGCAGGGCGGCCGCCTCGTTGGCCCAGCGCGCCGCCAGATCCGCCCGGGGCGCCTCGGCCGTCAGCTCGATGAGGTCCGTCTGGCCCACCACCCGCGCCCGCACCACCGGTCGGGGCGCAGCGGCCGCGCCGGCGCTCCCGCCGTTGGCCGCCCGCTCCCCCAGGCGGGCGCGGAAGGAGTCGGAGTCCACGATCTCGGCATAGGCAGCCGGAGCCAGCCGGACGGCCGGCACGGGCGCCCGGGCACCGGCGCCCTGCGCCAGCGCATCACCCTGGGCCTCGCCGGCAGCGGGCCCCTCGGGGGCGGGGCTCTCGGCCACCACCAGCGCCGAGGCCTGGTAGACCGGCGGCAGCAGGAAGCGGCTGACCCCGAAGGCCAGGAGCGCAGCCCCCAGCGTCACCCCCAGGATGACGTAGCGGGCCCGCCACACCACCTGGGCGTACAGGCGAAGGTCGATCTCGTCCTCCATGACCAGACCTCCCGACCCACACCGCGGTCGGGCCGGCCGGGATCTCGGCGTCTCCCCCGTCGCCCGGCCTCACCACGGGGCGCCCGACCACCATGCGGTCACCGCCAGGTCCTTGACCGACATCAGCCCGGGCGGCGCCTCGATGACCCGGGGGATGGCGTTGGTCACGGCCGCCACCGTGGCCGTGTCGCCGAAGACCCCGCCCGGCACCACCAGCTCCAGGGGAGGATCCCCCGTGATGCGCACCTGGTCGAAGCCGCCCGCCCCCGCGCCCGCCGGCGGGTCGGGCAGCGCCGGCGGCTCCAGCGCCATGATCAGCTCCAGGCGCACCCGCTCCCGGCCGCCCTCCCAGGCCACGGCCGCCTGCCGCAGCCCCTGCACCTGGCCGGGCAGGACCGACAGGTACGGGGTCTGGATGGCCCGCCGGGCCACCAGGGGCTCCACGGCCACGTCGATGCGGTCCACCCGCCACCGCAGGGCCGCCGCCACCAGCGCGGCCGACTCGGGCAGCCCCACGTGCCCCAGCCGCCCCTCGTGCACCTGGCGGCGGAACGCCTCCGGGTCCAGCCCGGAGCCGATCTTGCGCTGCAGCGGCGCGCGCCGCCGGGAGGCATCCACCACCCGGCGGACGTAGACCCGCTCCACCCGGGTGCAGACGCCCGTCATGACCACCGGCAGCAGGTCCATGACGAAGCCCGGGTTGACTCCGGTGCCCAGCACGGTCACCCCCGCCTGGCGGGCCGCCTGGTCCAGCCGGCGCGCCGGCTCGGGGTGGTGATACCAGGGCCAGGCCAGTTCCTCGCACGTGGAGACCACGCTGAGCCCGGCCTCCACCAGGGCCAGCAGCTGGTCCAGCACCGCCTCCAGGTGGGAGCCGGTGCAGTGCAGGGCCACCGCCGCGCCCGCCAGGGAGGCGGGCTCCAGCCGGGGCTGCACCACCACCCCGG
>DATCKV010000014.1:0-2115 GCA_036564285.1 Limnochordales bacterium | reverse complement strand
CCTGCAGCGCCGGCTGGCCGAGCAGGGGCCGTGCGTGGTGGAAGGCCGCGACATCGGCACCGTGGTGCTGCCCGAGGCCTGCGTCAAGCTGTACGTGACGGCGTCGCTGGAGGAGCGGGCCCGGCGCCGGGCGCTGGAGCTGGCCGCCCGGGCAGCGCCGCCGGGGAGCCGCCCCGAGGTGGGGCCCGCGGAGCTGGAGCGGGTCATGGAGCAGCTCGAGCGCCGGGACCGCCAGGACCGGCTGCGGGCGGCCAGCCCCTTGATGGCGGCGCCCGATGCGGTTACCCTGGACACGACGGGCCAGGATCAGGAGACGGTGCTGCGCAGAGCCCTGGCGCTGGTGCGTGAGCGCCTCGGAGGTGTCCCGTGAGGTTCTACCGGCTGATGCGGCGCCTGGTCGGCCCCATCTTGCGCCGGTACTTCCGCATCCGGGTCACCGGTCTGGAGCGGCTGCCCCGGACGGGGCCCGTGGTGCTGGCCATCAACCACCGCAGCATGCTGGACCCCATCCTCATCGGGGCGGTGATGCCCCGGCCGGTCTGCTTCATGGCCAAGGAGGAGCTCTTCCGCTACCCGGGGCTGGGGCGGCTGCTGCGGTGGCTGGGAGCCTTCCCGGTGCGGCGCGGGGAGCCGGATCGGGAGGCCATCCAGCACGCGCTGAGGCGCCTGCGGGAGGGCCAGGTAGTCGGCATCTTCCCCGAGGGCACCCGCAGCGTCGACGGCCGGCTGCTGGCCCTGCACGGGGGCACGGCGCTGCTGGCCCTCAAGAGCGGCGCCCCCATCCTGCCCGTGGCCATCACGGGCACGGAGCGGGCCATGCCCAGGGGAGCCTGGTGGCCCCGGCGGGTGACCGTGGAGATCCGGGTGGGCCGGCTCCTTCCGGTGGAGGAAGGTTCTGCAACCGGGACCAAAGCCCGGGTGGCCTCCACCAGCCGCCGACTGGCCGACAGCCTGGCCGAGCTGCTGGGTCAGAGGCTGGTACACCAGGCGGATGGATCCGGGCTGTCGTGAGACTTTCCAACGTCGCCACCCTTCCCTCCCCGCCTTTCGTCGCCCGGCGCCTCGTTGAAGGAGGAATCCCCTGGAGCCTTCACGAATAGCGGGCAACGTGGGACTGGAGTCAGGGGACGCAAAGGGTGTCGTTCGAAGCGTGCGCCCGCCATGATCGCGCAGACGGGGTCCCGGGTCCTGACGCTCTTCTCCCGCCCTTCAACTCGCCAGGGTCTTTCCCGGAGCTTCGAGGTCGTAGCCCGAGGGGGTAGGGTCATCCATGGGGTTTGCATTCGGTCAAGATGAACCGGTCTCGGTGCCGGGCAGCGCGGGGGCGGTGTCCGCCGGGGCCGCCTCTCCGGCAGCCGGCGCTGAGGGTGAGCAGGCGGCCACCGCGGAGACGGTGGAGGCCGCGCGGGAGGCCAGCACCCAGGAGGCCATGGAGCAGGCCATGGCCCCGCTGACCCCGGGCCAGGTGGTCCGGGGGCGGGTCGTCCAGGTCTCGGCCGACGAGGTCCTGGTGGACGTCGGCTACAAGGGCGACGGCCGCATCCCCATCCACGAGCTGGGGCTGCGCTCCGGTCAGAAGCCGTCGGACATCCTCCGGGTGGGCGACGAGATCGACGTCTGGGTGCTGAAGGTGGACGAGGAGGGGGGCGTGCTCCTCTCCAAGCGGCGGGCCGACACCGAGATGACGTGGCGCCGCCTGGAGCGCGCCCAGAAGGAGGGCACCATCCTCGAGGCCCGGGTGACCGAGCGGGTGAAGGGCGGGCTGCTGGTGGACGTGGGCGTGCGGGGCTTCGTGCCGGCCTCGCACGTGGCCCGGGGCTACGTGGACAACCTGGATCAGTTCGTGGGCCAGACCCTGCGGCTGAAGGTGGTGGAGGTCAACCGCAGCCGCCGCAACGTGGTGCTCTCCCGCAAGGAGGTGCTCCAGAAGGAGTACGAGGAGGCCAAGGCGCGGCTGTTCTCCACCCTCAAGGAGGGCCAGGTGGTGGAGGGCGTCGTGCGGCGGCTCACCGACTTCGGCGCCTTCATCGACCTGGGCGGCGGCGTCGAGGGCCTGCTCCACATCTCGGAGATGGCCTGGAGCCGGGTGCGCCACCCCTCGGACGTCCTCAAGGA
>DATCKV010000013.1:0-3081 GCA_036564285.1 Limnochordales bacterium | reverse complement strand
GGCAGGAGGGCCGCCGCCTCCGACGGCCCCAGCACGGCCGCCGCCGCGGCCCGCAGGTCGCCGTCGCCCGGGGAGGCCCAGCGGGTCTCGCCCTCCACCGCCACCTCGAAGGCCACCGACGGGCGGGCCGCCGCCATGCGGGCCACGGCCTCCAGGCAGGCGCGGCGCTCGGCCGCCGGCGAGCGCAGGTAGCGCCGCCTGGCCGGTGTGTTGAAGAAAAGCCGCCGCACCCAGACGGTGGTGCCCTCGGGCGCGGCCGCCGGCCCCGCCTCCAGGCGCTGGCCGCCTGCCACCCGCACCCGGAATCCCTGGGGGCTGCCCCGGGGCCGGGTCACGATCTCCAGTTCCGAGACCGCGGCGATGGCGGCCAGGGCCTCGCCCCGGAAGCCCAGGGTGGTCACCGAGGCCAGGTCTTCCCGTCGGCGCAGCTTGCTGGTGGCGTGCCGCAAGAAGCAGATGGACGCGTCGTCGGGCTCCATGCCCTCGCCGTCGTCGCGCACCATGAGGCGGGTGGCGTCGTCGCCCACGTCGACCCGCACCCGCCGGGCCCCGGCGTCCAGGGCGTTCTCCAAAAGCTCCTTCAGGGCGGAGGCAGGCCGCTCCACCACCTCGCCGGCGGCGATGTGGTCGACGACCTCCTCCGGCAGCAGCGCGATCTTGCCCATCCTACGCCTCGAAGAGCCGGGACTGAGCCAGCTCCACCACCGACGGACGGCCGCGCGGCCGCACCCTCCGGCCGCCGGTCCGGGCGGCTGCCGCAGCGCCGTCGAACCCGGCCCCATCGGAAGCCGTCGCCTGCCCTTCCCCCAGGGCGGCCCCGGCCTCCTGCCCGGCGCGCGACGGGGAGGGCGCGCTCCCCTCCAGGTGGGCCAGCACCTCCCGGGCCCGGGCCACTACCGGCTCGGGCAGCCCGGCCAGGCGCGCCACCTCGATGCCGTAGCTGCGGTCGGCGGCGCCGGGACGGATCTGCCGCAGGAAGACGATGCCCCCGTCGCCGTGGGCCACGGCTGCATGAAGGTTGAAGACGCCCTCCAGCCGCCCCTCCAGCTCCGTCAGCTCGTGGAAGTGGGTGGCTACCAGCGTCCGGCATCCCCGCTCGTGGAGGGCCTCCACGATGGCCCAGGCCAGGCTCAGCCCGTCGTAGGTGGCCGTGCCGCGCCCCACCTCGTCCAGCACCACCAGGCTGCGGGGGGTGGCGTGGCGGAGGATGTAGGCGCTCTCGCTCATCTCCACCATGAAGGTGGAGCGTCCCGAGGCCAGGTCGTCGGAGGCGCCCACCCGGGAGAGGATCCGGTCCACCACGCCGATGCGGGCATAGCGGGCCGGTACGAAGCTGCCCATCTGGGCCAGTAGCACCAGGAGCGCGGTCTGGCGCAGAAAGGTCGACTTGCCGCCCATGTTGGGGCCGGTGACGATGGCCAGGCGCCGGCTGCTCATGTCGAGGGACAGGTCGTTGGGCACGAAGGGCTGGTCGGGCATCATGGCCTCCACCACGGGGTGGCGCCCGCCCCGGATCTCGATGACGGGGCCCTCGTCCACCTCCGGGCGCACCCAGCCCCGCTCCACGGCCAGCTCCGCCAGCGAGGCGGCCACGTCCAGGCGGGCTGCTGCCCGGGAGGCGGCCTGCACCGCGCCGGCGGCCGCCAGCACCCGGTTGACCAGCTCCTGGAAGATCTCGGCCTCCCGCAGCTGGATGCGCTCCTCGGCCTCCAGGACCTTGCTCTCCCACTCCTTCAGCTCCCGGGTGACGAAGCGCTCCGCGCCGGCCAGGGTCTGGCGCCGCTCGTAGTCGGGCGGCACCCGGCTCAAGTTGGGCCGGGTCACCTCGATGTAGTACCCGAAGACCCGGTTGAACCCCACCTTGAGCGAGCGGATCCCGGTGCGCTCCCGCTCCCGGGCCTCCAGCCCCGCGATCCACCGCCGGCCCTCCTCCGCGTCGCGCCGCAGCCGATCCAGCTCCGGGTCGTAGCCGGGCCGGATGTAGCCGCCCTCCCGGCCCTGCGCGGGGGCGTCGTCGGCCAGGGCCCGGGCCAGGTGGTCGGCCAGGGTGGCCAGCGTGTCGCGGTGCGCCTCCAGCGCCCCCAGCTCCAGCGCGCTCAGCTCCGACAGGCCACAGGCTGCCGCGACCTCCCATACCTGCTGCACCCGCTCCAGGAACTGGCGCAGCGCCACCAGGTCCCGGGGCCCCGCGCGCCCCGTGCCGGCCCGGCCCAGCAGGCGCTCGGCGTCGGGCAGCCCCTGCAGGGCGGCCCGCAGCCGCTGCCGCGCCAGATGGTCGCCTGCTAGGGCCTCCACCGCGTCGAGCCGGGCGCGGATGGCCGCCACGTCCGTGAGGGGCTCCTCGATGTGGCGCCGCAGCAGCCGGGAGCCGGGGGCGGTCAGGGTGCGGTCCAGCACGTCCAACAGCGAGCCCCGCCGCGTGCGCTGGCGCAGGCTGGTGGTCAGCTCCAGGTTGAGGGCCGTGGCGGCGTCGATGGCCAGCCCCGCCCGGGGGTCGTAGCTCTCCAGGGAGGTGATGTGCACCAGGCGGTCCTTCTGGGTCTCCAGCAGGTAGCCCAGCACGGCCCCGGCCGCCACCTGGGCCTCGGGCCAGCCTTCGATGCCGAAGGCGTCCAGGGTGGCCGTCCCGAAGTGAGCCAGCAGCGTCTGCCGGGCCGAGGCCTCGGCCCACTGCGGACTCTCCCAGGGGGTGACGGCCGCCCGCAGCTCCTGCCGGACGGCGCCGCCCACGGCCGGGTCGTCGGCCAGGCGGGGCGGCAGCACCACCTCGTCCACGGCCAGCCGGGCCAGCTCCTCCAGGGCCGCTCGCAGCGGCCCCGGGTCGCCGGGGCCGCCGGCCGCGAGCCTCGTGGCCCGCAGTTCGCCGGTGAAGACGTCGGCCACGGCCAGGCCGGCCGCCTGCTGCGACAGCCACAGCGCGGCCACGTACCGCCGGTCCCCGCCGGAGGCGTCCGGCAGGGTGCCGGGGGTGACGACCCGGATCACCTCCCGGCGCACCACGCCCCGGGCCAGGCGGGGGTCCTCCATCTGCTCGCAGATGGCCACCCGGTGGCCGGCCCGCACCAGCTGGGCGATGTAGCC
>DATCKV010000012.1:0-2455 GCA_036564285.1 Limnochordales bacterium | reverse complement strand
CGCAGCCGGCCCGGGCGAGGGGCGGGATGGTGCTCTTCGGCCCGCTCCACGGCTCCCACCACCCAGGCCTCCTGGCCGGCCGCCGCCAGGGCTGCCAGCGCGGCCCCGGCGTCGGCGGCGCGCACAGCTGCCACCATGCCGATGCCCATGTTGAAGACCCGGTACATCTCCGCCTTCGACAGGCCGCCGGCCTCCCGCAGCCAGTCGAAGACCGGCGGGCGCGGCCAGCTCCCCTCCCGGATGACGGCCCGGCAGCCGGGGGCCAGGATGCGGGCCACGTTGTCGGGCAGGCCCCCGCCAGTCACGTGGGCCAGGGCGTGCACCTCCACCGCCGCCCCCAGGGCCAGCACGGCCCGGGCGTAGATCCGGGTGGGCGCCGTCAGCGCCTCGCCCAGGGTGCCCGCCGGCCCGGCGCCCGCCGCCCAGGGCGCGGGCCCCTTCAGCGGGGCGCCCGACTCCGCCAGGATGCGCCGCACCAGGGAGAAGCCGTTGGCGTGAAGGCCCGACGAAGCCATCCCGATGAGGACGTCGCCAGGCCGGGCCCGCAGGCCGCCTTCTCCCGACTGGCCGCCCGGCCCCGGCGCCACCCGCTCCCGCTCGGCCACTCCCACGCAGAAGCCCGCCAGCTCGTAGGTGCCGGGCTCGTAGAAGCCGGGCATCTCCGCGGTCTCCCCGCCCAGCAGCGCGCAGCCCGCCTGGCGGCAGCCCTCGGCGATGCCCTCCACCACCTGCGCCACCACCGCCTCGTCCAGCCGCCCCATGGCCAGGTAGTCCAGGAAGAAGAGGGGCTGGCCCCCGGCTGCCAGCACGTCGTTGACGCACATGGCCACGCAGTCGATGCCCGCCACCCGGTGGCGGCCCAGCGCGGCCAGCAGCGCGATCTTGGTGCCCACCCCGTCGGCCCCGGCCACCAGCACCGGGTCCCGCACCCCCGGCGCGGCCTCCCGCAGGGCCAGCAGCCCCGCGAAGCCGCCCACCCCCTCCAGCACGCCGGCGCCGCCGGCCGAGCGGGCCAGCGCGGCCAGCCGGCGCACCAGGCCCCCCTTGCGGTCCAGGTCGACCCCCGCCTCCCGGTAGCGGGGCGCGGATCCCGGCACCGGGGCCCGCTCCGCCTGTTCCATCACGGCTCCGCCTCTTCCCCGGGCACGCCCTCCAGGGCCAGCTTCGGCACGGCCCCGTCTACCGGCACGGGGTAGCGGCCCGTGAAGCACGCCACGCAGGCGGGGCCCCCCAGCACCCGCTGCATGCGCTCCAGCGACAGGAAGGCCAGGGAGTCCGCCCCGATGGCGGCCCGGATGCTCTCCACGGAGTGGTCCGACGCGATGAGGTCCTCCCGCCGGGCCGTGTCGACGCCGTAGTGGCACGGGAACCGGTAGGGGGGCGAGGCGATGCGCACGTGCACCTCCACCGCGCCGGCCTCCCGCAGGAGCTGCACGATGCGCCGGGCCGTGGTGCCCCGCACGATGGAGTCGTCCACCAGCACCACCCGGCGGCCCTCCACCACCTTGCGCACCGCGTTGAGCTTGGCGTGGACCGACAGGCGCCGCTGGCCGGGCGCCGGCTGGATGAAGGTGCGGCCGATGTAGCGGTTGCGCACCAGCCCCATCTCGAAGGGCAGCCCCAGCTCCTCGGCGTAGCCCATGGCCGCCGACAGGCTGGAGTCGGGCACCCCCGTCACCAGGTCGCCGGGGGCGGGGTGCTCCCGCGCCAGCTCCCGCCCCATCTCCTTGCGCAGGCCGTGGACGCTCTGGCCGAAGAGCACCGAGTCGGGGCGCGCCAGGTAGATGGCCTCGAACGCGCACAGCCCCCCGCCGGCCGCCTCCGGCGGGACCGGGGGTGCCAGGCGGGCCAGGGTGCGCACCCCGTCCTGCCCGATGCGGGCCACCTCGCCCGGCTCCACGTCGCGCAGCCACGAGGCTCCCAGCGCGTCGAGGGCGCACGTCTCCGACGCGGCCACCCAGGCCGGCCGGCCGCCGTCGGTCTGCATCACGCCCAGGCTCAAGGGGCGGATGCCCAGGGGATCCCGGGCCACCAGCACCCCGTCGGGATCCAGCAGCACCAGGGCCCACGCCCCCGCGATGCGGCCCAGCGCGTCCACCAGGGCCTGCTCGATGGGCCCGCCGTGGCGCGCCACCAGGTGGACGATGACCTCGGTGTCGGTGGTGGTCTGGAAGATGGCCCCGTCCTCCTCCAGCCGGCGGCGCAGGGAGGCGGCGTTGACCAGGTTGCCGTTGTGGGCGATGGCCAGGAAGCGCCCCCGGAAGCGGCTGACGATGGGCTGGGCGTTTTCCAGGCGGGAGGCGCCCGTGGTGGAGTAGCGCACGTGCCCGATGGCCGTCGGCCCCGGCAGCCGCTCCAGCTGCTCGGGACGCAGCACGTCGGAGACGAGCCCCATGCCCCGGTGCAGGAAGACCCGGCCCCGGCCGTCGGTGCTGGCGATGCCGGCGCTCTCCTG
>DATCKV010000011.1:0-2076 GCA_036564285.1 Limnochordales bacterium | reverse complement strand
GCGGTGGTGGTGGCCGCGCTGGCCCTGCGGGGGGCGACGTCGGCCAGGCCCGCCAGCACCATCGGCTACGTGGACGTCAACCGGGTCGCCCGGGAGTACCTGGAGCCCACCCTGCGGGAGCCCCTGCGCCAGGAGACGGAGAAGCTCCAGGCGGAGCTGGACCAGGAGCTGGCCAAGCTGGACGAGGAGCTGGCCAACCGCTCCAAGGGCCTGGACGAGGCGGCGAAGCAGAAGCTCACCAGCGAGATCGAGGGCCAGAAGCAGCAGATCTTCGCGGCGTACCAGCAGAGGCTGGATCAGCGCAAGCAGGAGATGCTGGACGCCCGGCTCCCCAGGGTGCGGGAGGCCATCGGCAAGGTGGCCCAGCGGCTGGGCCTGGAGGTGGTGCTGGACAAGAACCTGGTCATCTGGGGCGGCTACGACGCCACCGACGAGGTGCTGCGGGAGCTGGGCGTGAAGGTGACCGCCGACTCGTCGTCCTCCTCGTCGGGCCGCTGAAGCCATGCCCGCCTTTCGCCTGGGCGAGCTGGCCGAGCGGGTGCAGGGGCGGCTGGTGGGCGGGGACCCGTCGGCCCTCATCACCGGGGCCGCGCCCGCGGACCAGGCGGGCCCCGGCGACGTGACCCTGGCCACCTCGGAGCGGTACTGGGCGGAGATCGGCCAGCGCCCCGTGGGCGCCGTCGTGGTGCCGGCGGGCCGGGCTGCGGCGGGGCGGGCGTGCATCGAGGTGGCCGACCCCCGGCGTGCCTTCGACTCGCTGCTGGCCCTCTTCGCGCCCGAGCCGTGGCTGCCGGCCCCGGGCGTGCATCCCACCGCGGTGGTGGCGCCCAGCGCCCGCCTGGGCCCCGACGTGCGGGTGGGAGCCAGGGCCTTCGTGGGGGAGCGGGTGGAGCTGGGGCGGGGCTGCGTCGTCTACCCCGGCGCCGTCATCGCCGACGACGTCGCGGTGGGCGAGGGGAGCGTCATCCACGCCAACGCGGTGATCCGGGAGCGGGTGCGCATCGGCGCCCGGGTCGTCATCGGGCCGGGGTCGGTCATCGGTTCGGAGGGGTTCGGCTTCGCCACCGAGGGCGGCCGCCACCGGCGGCGCCCGCAGATCGGCACCGTGGTCATCGAAGACGATGTAGAGGTCGGCGCCAACGTCTGCATCGACCGGGCCAGCTGCGGCGCGACGGTCATCGGCCGCGGCGCCAAGATCGACAACCTGGTCCAGATCGCCCACAACGTCCGCGTCGGCCCCCATGCCATCGTGGTGGGGCAGGCGGGCGTGGCCGGCTCCGCCCGGATCGGCGCCGGGGCCGTGCTGGCGGGGCAGGTGGGGGTGCGGGACCACGTGACGGTCGGCGACGGCGCGGTGGTGGCGGCCCGGGCCATGGTCATCGAGGACGTGCCGCCCGGGGCCCGGGTGGCGGGCGAGCCGGCCATGCCCCACGGGCAGGCGCTGCGAGTCTGGGCCGCCTCGCGGCGGCTGCCGGAGCTGGCGCAGCGACTGCGGGAGCTCGAGGCGCGTGTGCAGCGGCTGGAGGGGGGAGGTCGGTGACGGGAGCAGAGGCGGCCCCGGCCCGCAGGTGGAGCCCGGCCCGGGTGAGGGGAAGGCTTCGGGCGGCGGGTGCCGTGGCGGCGCTGGCGGCGGTTCTGTGGGCGGCGGCCCTCCCCGCACGGGCCGACACCCTGGCCGGCAGCCGCAGCACCGCCCTGGGCAACGTCCCCACCGCCGACACGGGGCCGGCGGGGCAGTTCAGCGCGGGGCTCCACGTGGCGGTGGGGGAGCGGCTGGCCAGCTTCGTCCGCTATCAGCTCACCGACAACCTGGAGCTGGGCCTGACCCTGGCGTCGGGCCCGGCCGGCTCCTCGGGGCCGCTCGGCCTGCTGGCGCGCCTTCGCCTGATGAAGGAGCAGGGGCCGGTGCCGTCGCTGGCCATGGGCATCGAGGGCGAGACGGGCTACGTGGTGGCCAGCCACCGCCTCCCGGGGCCGCTGCTGCGGCTGCACGTCGGCGTGCGCGGCGGCAACCGCCTGCTGGCCTTCGCGGGCGTCGACGCGGTGCTCAACCCCGTCACGGTCAGCCGCCCGGGC
>DATCKV010000010.1:0-3479 GCA_036564285.1 Limnochordales bacterium | reverse complement strand
CGGGAGCGCACGCGCCGGACCGCGCGTGCCGCTCGCCGCCATCATACAGGTCCGCGCCTTCGCCGCGGGCCGCCGGTACGCCGAATCCGCCCGGCCTTCCAGCGGGCGGAGCGGGGGACCCAGCATTCGGGGCGAATTCGGCCCGGTTCGGTGCCGATAGGGCAACCTCGGCTGCCCGAGCCCGTCAGCTAACCTCGCAGGCGTCGCAGAGGGGGCGAGCCCGAGGGGTTTTGCGAGACCCCGGGGATCGCACTCCCCGGGGATTTTCGTCTTCGGGGGTGTTCGCGCCATGGCAGACCACGTCCGTCGTCCCGTACCGAAGGGATACCGCCGCCGGCCCGCGCTGACCGTGGCCCTGGCCGCGTCGCTGCTGGCGGCGGCCGGGTGGCTGGCAGGCGCCGCCGGATCGGCCCGGGCGGAGGGCGGCCAGGTGCTGCGCCTGGTGCTGGACGGGGCCAAGAACCGCGAAGCCGAGCTCCAGGCGGTCGCCGCCTACCTGCGGCAGATCGGCGTCGACGCGCAGGTGCGGGTGTGGGAGTACCAGACCCTCATCGCCGAGGCCCAGAAGGGCACCCGCGACGCGTACGCCACCGACTGGGGCAGCGCCACCTTCTCGCCCTACGACCTGGCCATCCCCAAGCTGCGCACGGGGGATCGGGGCAACTTCTCCTTCTACTCCAACCCCGAGGTGGACCGGCTCTTCGAGCAGGCCTCGACCACCACCGACGAGGCCCGCGCCGCCGAGGCCTACCGGCAGGTGCAGCAGATCCTGTACCGGGACGCGCCCTGGATCTTCGGCTACTACCTGGACACCATCGAGGCCGCCTCGGCCCGCGTGCACAACTGGCGCCCCTCCGTCGACAACCGCACCAACCTCCACGACGTCGTGCTGGACGGGGGCGACACCCTGGTGGTGGGCATGCGGGCCGACCGCATCCAGAGCTTCGACCCGGCCGACCACCGGGACCGCGACACGGAGACGGTGCTGCGCAACATCTTCGACGGGCTGGTGACCCGCACGCCCGACGGGCAGGTGGTGCCCGAGATCGCCGAGTCGTGGGAGCAGCCCGACCCGACCACCTACATCTTCCGCCTGCGGCGGGGCGTGCGCTTCCACGACGGCCGGCCTCTGACGGCCGAGGACGTGGTCTTCACCTTCCAGCGCATCCTCTCCCCCACGGGGCTCGACGGGCGCCAGTCGCCCCGGCTGGGGCTCCTGGGGCCGCTGCGCGAGGTGGAGGCCCTCGACGACTACACGGTGCGGATGAAGCTCGCGTCGCCGTCGCCGGTCTTCCTGCAGCTGCTGGTGCACACCCAGATCGTGCCCAAGCACTACATCGAGCAGGTGGGCCTGCAGGGCTTCACCCGCCACCCGGTCGGTGCCGGGCCCTTCAAGTTCGTGCAGGGTCGGCTCGACGGCGACATCGTGCTGGAGCGCTTCGACGACTACTACGGCGGCTCGCCCGACCTGCCGCCGGTGGGGCCGCCGCCCCTGCGCCGGGTCGTCTTCCGCATGATGCCGGAGCCGGGGGCCCGGGTCGCGGCGCTGCTGTCGGGTGAGGTGCAGATCATCCACGAGGTGCCGCCCGATGCGGTGCCGCAGCTGGAGCGCTCCCCGGGCGTGCAGGTGAAGGTGGCCCCCGGCACGCGCCTGTATGCCATCGAGCTCAACAACCGCCGCCTCACCGACCCCCGGGTGCGCCAGGCCCTCAACTACGCCATCGACTGGGAGACCATCCTCCGGGAGCTCTACCGGGGCTACGCCCACCGGGTGGCCACGGCCATGCTGCCCAGCGGCTTCGGGTACGATCCGTCGCTGAAGCCCTACCCGTACGACCCGGACCGGGCGCGGGAGCTCCTGCGCGAGGCGGGTTACCTTGTCCGGTGACGCCCGGGCGGCGCGGGTGCTGCGGCGGCTGCTGGCCGCTCTTCCCCTGGCGGCCGGCATCGTGCTGGTCACGTTTCTGCTGCTGCGCCTGCTGCCGGGCGACCCCGTCGACATCATGATGGGCCAGGCCGGCAACGTCAGCGAGGCCGAGGTCCAGACGCTGCGACGCCAGCTGGGGCTGGACCGCCCCCTCTGGGAGCAGGCGGCCCGGTTCGCGGCGCAGCTGGTGCGGGGGGAGCTGGGCCACTCCCTCCGCACCGCTCGCCCGGTGGCGGCGCTGCTGGCCGAGGCGCTGCCCGCCACCCTGGAGCTGGCGGCAGCCGCCCTGGGCCTGGCGGTGGCCGTGGCCGTGCCGGTGGGCGTGCTGTCGGCGGTGCGGCACCGGTCGGGCCTGGACCATCTGGCCGTGGGGGCGGCCCTGGTGGGCATCTCCGTGCCTGCCTTCTGGCTGGGGCTGGTGCTGATGCTCCTCTTCGGGGTGGTCCTGCGGTGGCTGCCCACCTCGGGCCGCCTCGACCCGTCCATGTCGGTGCCGGCGGTGACGGGCTTCATGCTGGTCGACACGCTGCTGGCCGGGGACGGGGCGGCCTTCCGGTCGGCCGTCGCCCACCTGCTGCTGCCGGCCGTCACCCTGGGGGCCGAGCCGGCGGCGGTGCTGGCCCGGGTGGTGCGCTCCAGCATGCTGGAGGTGCTGGGGGCGGAGTACGTCCGGGTGGCGCGGGCGAAGGGGGTGAGCGAGTGGAGGGTCGTGCTGCGGCACGGGCTCCGCAACGCCCTGATCCCGGCCGTGACGGTGCTGGGGCTTCAGGTGGGCATCCTCCTGGGCGGCAACATGATCGTGGAGACGGTCTTCAGCTGGCCGGGGCTGGGGCGCCTGGTGGTGGGCGCCATCTTCGCCCGGGACTACCCGGTGGTGCAGGGAGCGGTGCTGCTCTACGCGCTGACGTTCCTGGCGGCCAACCTGGCGGTCGACGTGCTGTACACCGTCATCGACCCGCGCATGGCGCCGAGCTGAGCCTCCCGCCGCCGGCCGCCCTTCCCGGCGTGGGGGCGGCGGACGCGCCTCGGGCCGGGGCGGACGCGGCGCGGTTTCGGCCGCCGTCGGCGTGGCAGCGGCTGCGCCGCCGTCCGGTGGCGCTGGCCGCGCTGGTGGTGCTGGCGGGCTTCGTGGCCATGGCGCTGTTCGCCCCCGCGCTGGCTCCCTTCGAGCCGGACCGGTTCGTGCTGTCGGCCCGGCTGGCGCCGCCGTGGCCCCTGCCCGGCTGGCGGCCGGGTCACTGGCTGGGCACCGACGAGCTCGGCCGCGACATCCTCTCCCGCATCATCTACGGGGCTCGGCTGTCGCTGGCCGTGGGGACGGCGGCGGTGGCGGTGTCGGCGGCAGTGGGCACCGCCCTGGGAGCCGTGGCCGGGTACCGGGGCGGGCGGCTGGACCAGACCCTGTCGCGGGCGGCCGACCTGTTGATGGCCTTTCCCTACCTCCTCTTCGCCGTGCTGGTGATGGGGCTCATCGGGCCCGGCGTCGCCAACCTGATCCTGGCCCTGTCGTTCAAGGCGTGGGTGGAGTTCTTCCGGCTGGCCCGGGGCGAGA
>DATCKV010000009.1:0-5572 GCA_036564285.1 Limnochordales bacterium | reverse complement strand
GGCCGAACTGGAGCTGGTGGGGCAGATGGCGCCGGAGCGGCGGCTGGCGCGCCTGCTCACTCCCGTGCGAGACGCCTACGACTACATCCTGGTCGACACCCAGCCCTCGCTGGGTCTGCTGACGCAGAACGCGCTGGTGGCTGCGGACGAGGTGCTGATCCCCGTGGCCTGCGAGTACCTGGCGGTTCGGGTGCTCACGGTGGTGATGCGGGCGCTGGCCCGGGTCCGGGTACAGGCCAACAGCCAGCTCACGGTGGCCGGTATCCTGCCCACCCTCTACGACGGCCGGACCCGCCACGCCCGGGAGGCCCTGGAGCAGGTGCGCCGGCGTTTCGGAAGCCGCTTCGAGGTCTATCCATGGCCGGTGGTGCGCTCGGTGCGCTTCGCCGAGGCTGCGGCCAGGGGCGTCTCCATCTGGGAGCTGGCCCCGGATCACCCCGGCGGCCGGGCCTACGAGGCGGTGGCCCTGGCCCTGGAGGGCCGCCCGGTGGAGCCGCTGGAGCCGCCCGCGCTGGAGGAAGACGAGCCGGCCCAATGAACCACCAAGGCTGCGGAAGGGAGCGACGACGCTTGCAGCCCGACGCCACACTGCGGCAGGCCGCGGAGCTGACCCCGGAGCAGCTGACGCTGCGCTTCCCCCCCGAGCGCCTGGAGGGGGAGACCACCGACGACATCGAGCCCCTGGAGGGCATCATCGGCCAGGAGCGGGCCGTGCGGGCCATGGAGTTCGGGCTGCGGGTGAAGCATCCCGGCTACAACATCTACATGGCCGGCCCGACGGGCACCGGCAAGAACACCTACGCCCGGCGCATCGTGCAGGAGGTGGCCAGACGGGAGCCGGTGCCCGACGACTGGGTCTACGTCTACAACTTCGCCTCACCCGACGAGCCCATCGCGCTGTCGCTGCCCCCGGGGATGGGCTCCCAGCTGGCCAGGGACATGGAGGAGCTGGTGGAGGAGCTGAAGGTGGCCATCCCCCGCCGCTTCGAGTCGGAGGCGTACGAGAAGCAGCGGGATGCCATCATCCGGGAGTTTCAGGAGCAGAGCCAGGCCCTCATCGACCAGGCGGAGCGGGTGGCCCAGGAGCGGGGCTTCGCCCTGCGGCGCACCAGCACCGGCTTCGCCACCGTGCCCCTGGTGGACGGGCGTCCCATTACCCAGGAGGAGTTCGAAGGGCTGCCCGAGGAGCGGCGCCGGGCCCTGGAGGCCGCCAACAAGGAGATCCACGCCCACGTGGCCGAGGCCACCCGCCGCATCCGGGCCCTGGAGAAGCAGGCCCGGGAGCGGGTGCGGGAGCTGGAGCGGGAGGTGGCCCGCGCCGCGGTCAGCCAGCCCATGGCCGAGTTGAAGGAGAAGTATCAGGGCCTTCCCCGGGTGCTGGAGTACCTGGAGGCGGTGGAGCGCGACATCGTGGAGAGCATCGACGAGTTCAAGGACGACGAGGAGGAAGAGCCCCCGGTACCGTGGGTGCGGCGCCGCGGCCGCCGCTCCTTCGTGCGCTACCGGGTCAACCTGCTGGTGGACAACCAGAACACCCAGGGCGCCCCGGTGGTCATCGAGGCCAACCCCACCTTCGCCAACCTTTTCGGCAAGCTGGAGTACCGGCACGAGCTGGGCGCGATGGTGACCGACTTCACCATGATCAAGCCGGGGGCGCTGCACCGGGCCAACGGGGGCTACCTCATCGTGCAGGCCCAGGACCTCCTCAAGAACCCGTGGGCGTGGGACGGCCTGAAGCGGGCCCTCAAGAGCGGCGAGGTGCGCATCGAGAGCGTGGGCGAGCAGATGGGGGTGCTGCCCGTCTCCGCCCTGAAGCCCCAGCCCATCCCGGTGCGGGTCAAGATCATCATGGTGGGCAGCCCCTACCTGTACCACCTGCTGCTCTACGCGGACGAGGAGTTCCGCAAGTACTTCAAGGTGCTGGCCGACTTCGACGTGGAGATGCCCTTGAGCGACGAGCACGCCAACGCCTACGCCCGCTTCGTGGCCGCCGTCTGCCGGCGGGAGGGGCTGCGCCCCTTCCACCGGGACGCCGTGGCGCGCATCATCGAGCACTCGGCGCGGCTGGCCGAGCACAAGGAACGGCTGTCCACCCGCTTCAACGAGATCGTGGAGGTGGTGTACGAGGCGTCGGCCTGGGCCGAGGCCGAAGGGGCCCCTCTGGTGCGGGCCTCCCACGTGCAGCGCGCCATCCGGGAGCAGGAGTACCGCTCCAGCCGGGTGGAGGAGAAGTTCCTGGAGCTCCTGGCCGAGGGCCAGATCCTGGTGGACGTGGAAGGGGCCCGGGTGGGCCAGATCAACGGGCTGTCGGTGGTGGAGCTGGGCGACTACACCTTCGCCAAGCCGACCCGCATCACCGCCTCGGTGGCCGTGGGAGACCGGGGCGTGGTCAACATCGAGCGCGAGGTGGAGATGTCGGGCCGCATCCACGACAAGGGCGTGCTGATCCTGTCGGGGTACCTGGCCGAGAAGTACCCCATCGGGATGCCCCTGGCGCTGTCGGCCAGCCTCTGCTTCGAGCAGCTGTACGAGGAGGTGGAGGGCGACTCCGCCTCCAGCGCGGAGCTGTACGCGCTGCTCTCGGCCCTCTCGGGCCTGCCCATCCGGCAGGGCATCGCCGTCACGGGCTCCGTCAACCAGAAGGGCGAGATCCAGCCCGTCGGGGCCATCAACCGCAAGATCGAGGGCTTCTTCGCCCTGTGCAAGCTGAAGGGGCTCACGGGGGATCAGGGCGTCATCATCCCCCGGGCCAACGTGGTCAACTTGGTGCTGCGGGACGAGGTGGTGGAGGCGGTGCGGGCCGGCCGCTTCCACATCTGGGCCGTGCGCACCGTGGACGAGGGCATCGCCATCCTGACGGGGGTGCCGGCCGGGGAGCCGGGCCCCGACGGCCTCTACCCGGAGGAGAGCGTCAACGGCCGGGTATGGCGCACCCTGGAGGAGATGTCGCGGCGGATGGCCGAGTACGGCAAGGGCTCGGGCGGGGACGATCCCCCGGCGGAGGAGGAGACTGAAGAGCCCACGCGCACGCCTCCCGCACCACGGGCGACGGATGGGAGGCGGCCAGGCGCCTCAGGGTCTGGCGCAGGGAGTCCCACCGCGGCGCGGGCGGCTCGGATGTGCCGGTGGGCGCTGCGGCGGTGGCCCTGGCTGCGGCGGCTTCGGGGCCCTGCGGCGCCGCGGCCCGGCGCCGCAGGATGACGCCCGCTATGTAGGCGGCGTTGCGCTGCAGCAGCGCGAGGCCCCGCCAGGACGCCGCCCCCCTCCCCAGGCCCGCCCGGAAGGCGGGCCCCTCCATCTCCAGCACCGACCGCAGCGGGATCCACGGCGCGGCCCCCGCTGCCGGCCTCAGGGCGCCGTCCGGGCGGAAGGCCAGGGGAGCGCGGTCGGGAGCGTTGTAGGGGCAGGCCAGCTGGCACAGGTCGCAGCCGAACAGCCACCGGCCCAGCCCGGCGCGCTGCTCTTCGGGGAGGGCCCCCCGCTGCTGGGAGCGCTGGGCGATGCACCTCGCGGGGTCCATGCGGTACGGCGCCAGGGCGCCCGTGGGGCAGGCGGTGATGCAGCGGTCGCAGCCGGCGCACGGGTCGGCCGGTACCGGGGGCAGGGGCGGCAGGCCGTCGGGTGCCGGCAGCGGCAGGGGGCCCTCGGGGAGATCCAGTCGGCTGGCCACCACCCCCAGGACGATCCACGAGCCGGCGCCGGGGGCGTAGGCGCACGTGTTCTTGCCGATCCAGCCGGCCCCCGAGCGCCGCCACAGATCCCGCTCCACCGGCGGGCCGGTGTCGACGAAGATTCGGAAGGCCGACCGGGGCAGGCCCGCAGCCCGGGCCGCCCACCGCACCAGCCACCGCAGCCGGCGGTGGAGCTCCCGGTGGTAGTCGTCGGGCAGGGCGTACGCCGCGATCCGGCCCCAGGGCCCACTTCCGGGCCCGCGCGCCGGGGCGGCCGCGCCAGGCGCCGGGTAGGCAAAGGCGGCAACCCACAGGCTCCGGCAGCCCGGAAGCCACCGCTCGGGCTCGGTGCGCCGCACCGGGTCCGTCTCGCAGAAGCGGGGATAGCGGCCGGCCTCCAGGCACGCCTCCAGCTGCGCCCGCAGATCGACGAAGGGCCGGGCGGCCACCACGCCCATGGCCACCGCCCCGAGCCGGCTCGCGGCCGCTCCCAGCCGCTCCACGAACCGCGACGGCTGCCCGGGCCCGTTCATCGCCCTTCCCCCCGGCGGACATCCTGAAGGCTGTGAAGTTATACAGCGCTCGTGCGTACAGCGTACCGCGTTCCTTTTCGAGATCCTGTCCGAACCCCGTCCGGACTGCAGGAGCTGACCCCCTGCCCATCGTACCGACATGGGCATGTATCCACCCGGTGCCCACTGGATAGGAGCGATGGACCCATGGAGCGACCCTCCAACCCCACCGTCGAGACCGGCCTTGCCAACGGCGCCGCGCCCGCCGCGCCCGGAGGGGCGCCGCGACCGCCCTCCGCCCTGGAGATGGCGGTGACCCAGCTGGAGCGGGCGGCCTCGCTGCTGAAGCTGGACCGGGGGCTGGTGCAGTACCTCAAGATGCCCCGGCGGGTGCTGACCGTCTCGGTTCCCGTGCAGATGGACGACGGGCGCCTGGAGGTCTTCACCGGCTACCGGGTGCAGCACAGCCTGGCCCGGGGGCCCGCCAAGGGCGGCATCCGCTACCACCCGCAGGTGACCCTGGACGAGGTGACGGCGCTGGCCATGTGGATGACGTGGAAGTGCGCCGTGATGAACCTGCCGTTCGGCGGGGCCAAGGGCGGGGTGGTCTGCGATCCCCGCCGGCTGAGCCCCCGGGAGCTGGAGGCGCTGACCCGGCGCTTCACCGCGGAGATCAGCGCCATCATCGGCCCGGACCGGGACATCCCGGCTCCCGACGTCTATACCAACCCCCAGGTGATGGCCTGGATCATGGACACCTACAGCATGCAGCAGGGCCGCCCCGTGCCGGCCGTGGTGACGGGCAAGCCCGTGGCGGTGGGGGGCTCTCTGGGCAGGGAGCAGGCCACGGGCCGGGGGTGCGCGATCTGCGTAGAGGAGGCAGCCCGGCGCATCGGCCTCGACCTGCGGGGAGCCCGGGTGGCGGTGCAGGGCTTCGGCAACGTGGGCTGCTACGCGGCGCTGCACCTGGAGCGCATGGGGGCCCGGGTGGTTGCGGTGGGCGACTCCCAGGCCGCGGTGGTGGACGAGGGCGGCCTGCCTGTGCAGGAGCTCATCGCCTACAAGAGGGCCCGGGGCAGCCTGAGGGGCTTCGGCGGCAGGGAGCCCCTGCCGCCCGAGGCGGTGCTGGAGGTCCCCTGCGACGTGCTGGTGCCTGCCGCCCTGGAGGGGGCCATCACCGCGGACAACGCCGAGCGGATCCGGGCCCGCATCGTGGCGGAGGGGGCCAACGGCCCCGTCACGCCCGAAGCGGACGAGATCCTGGCCCGCCGGGGCGTGCTGGTGATCCCCGACATCCTGGCCAACGCCGGCGGGGTGACGGTCTCCTACTTCGAGTGGGTGCAGGGGCTGCAGGAGTACTTCTGGACCGAGGAGCAGGTGGACCAGGAG
>DATCKV010000008.1:0-2489 GCA_036564285.1 Limnochordales bacterium | reverse complement strand
GTGGCCCAGCTGCGCCTGCTGCCCCACGAGCGGGTGGTGAAGACCACCATCGTCCGCCACGGCCAGGCGCTGGGCTTCTCGGCCACCCGGCCCACGGTGGAGCGGCTCACCCAGAGCCAGGAGGAGATCCTGGCCCGCATCCAGGTCAGCCTGGCCTCCCGGGCGGCGGAGGAGATCTTCCTGGGCACCCGCCTGTCGGGCGCCGTGGCCGACCTGGAGACGGCCACCCGCCTGGCCGCGGCCTACATCGGCGCCTACGGCATGGACGGCACCCTCTACTCCTACCCCGCCCTCAGCCCGGGGCCGCCCGACGACGAGCTCAAGGCCCGCATCAACCGGCTGCTGGACCGGGAGAAGGCCCGGGTGGCGGAGCTGCTGAGGGCCCAGGCGCCCCTGGTGCACGCCATCGCCCGCCACCTCATCGAGCACGACGAGCTGGTGGGGTCTCAGATCGCGGAGCTGGCGCGCCTGTTCGACGAAGGGCGCCTGGCGCCCGACGGCACGCCCCTCCCCGAACCCGCCGAGCCGGCGGCCGACGCCGAAGCGCGCCCGGCGGCTGCCGTGCCCGGTCCCGGCTTCGACGGGGCCGCCTCGTCCGGCCGGGCCGCGGCCCCGGCGGAGGCAGAGGCCGGCTCAGAGCGCGCCGCGGCGGCGAAGTAGGTCGATGGCCTGGGCCACGTCGGGGTCCTGTCCGGACTCCCACGCCTTGAGGTACGCCCGATCCAGGGGCACCGTCACGTCCGGCACCACGGGCCCCACCAGGGGCTCGCCCCGCATGGAGTAGAAGCGGCCGGTGGTGACCTGCACCAGCCCCCCGCCCGGCAGGGGGTAGGCCGCGGCCAGCTCACCGGCGCCCGAGGGCGTGGGCCGCCCCACCAGCACCGCCCGCCCCATCTGCCTGAGGGCGAAGGCCAGCAGCCCGAAGGCGCTCACCTCGTCGACCAGCACCGCGACGGGCCGGTCGTAGCGATCCGCGGAGGTCGGGGCGGGCACCAGGGGGTTGTCGGAGGTGGTGGCCTTCTCGGCCGGCAGGGAGACGAACCCCTCCCGGGTCACCCAGAAGCCCAGCGGCTGGTCCGTCAGCAGGCCGGCGATGTGCGAGAGGGTCAGGTAGCTGCCGGCGCCCGAGCTGTCGCGCAGGTCCAGGATCAGGGCCCGGGTGCGGTAGAGCCGGCGCAGCTCGGCCAGGGCCGCCGTTTCCATGCCCTGGGCGAAGTGGGGGAGGTGGAGGTACCCCACGTTGCCCTCCAGCACCCGGGAGACGGCCCGGGGTTCCCAGGAGACCGCCTGGCGGGTCAGGGTGAGGGAGACCCGGGAGCCGTCCGCGCGCTCCAGCTCCAGGCGCACGGCCGTGCCCGCGGGGCCCCGGATGCGGGCCGCCACCTCGTCAAGGGTGCGACCGCGGGTCGGCTGGCCGTCCACCCCCACCACCAGCGCGCCGGACCAGACGCCGGCCCGAGCCGCCGGACCTCCGGGCAGCACCTGCCGCACCAGGGGATACCCCTCGGGACCCGACGACAGGCGCACCCCGATGCCCACCACCTCGACCCGGGGGGTGGCGGCCTCCAGCTGGCGGCGGGCCTGCGGGTCGATGACCGCCGTCAGGGGGTCGCCCAGCCGGCCCACCATCTCGGCGGCGATGCGGTACCCGTCGGCGTCAGGCGCGGCGGCCTGCTGCAGGTAGCGCTGCAGCAGGGTCTCGTCCCACGGGACGCCGCCGAACTTCTCGTCGAAGTAGTGGTCCCGCACGGCCTGCCACGCCGCGCGCACCACCTGCGCGGCCAGGGGCTCCTGCGGGACCTGCGCTGCTGCCGCCGCTGCCGCGGCCCACAGCGACAGGCACGCGGCCAGGGCGGCCCGAGCATGGGCTCTCACCGGGGCCTCCCCCCTCCGCGGGCCGGACGCCGCCGCGAAGGATGCCCGCACCCGCGCCGGCCCGGCGCCGGCGGGGGCGCAAGGATTTTGCAAGGGCCTTGCAATGCACTGGCAAGCGCCCGGCGCTATGTTGACCTCGGCGGGGGGCGATGGCGATGCTGAGCGAGCAGGCCGGGCGCCGTCTGTGCGGGGCTATCTGCGCCGGAGTCGCCGCCGCCATCTCCGTCGCCTTCCTGGGTTTCGCCCTCGCAGCCGCGGGGCTGTGCATCGGCTGCGTGGTGGCCCTTTTAGGGGCATTTTAGCCCAACAAGCTTGCGTTGCGCGTGCGGCAAGCCCCCCGTGCGCAAGGCAGGACGGCAGGCTCCCTCTGTGGAGCCTGCCGCTCCTTTATGGGCCGGTTCCGCCCGCGGCCGGCTGGCCCGACTGGGGAAGGGCCGTCAGCACCCGGGCCGCCGCGGCCTCTGCCTCGTCCCGCCGCAGCGGCACCCGCACGTAGTCGTTGGCCAGCCACAGGGGCAAGAGCCCCCCGCCCGCCTGGGGCGCCCCGCCCGACCCCTCGGGCGGCGCCGGCGGCAGGGAGCCCCACGGCAGGGCCAGATACGTCTCGGCCCCGT
>DATCKV010000007.1:0-2206 GCA_036564285.1 Limnochordales bacterium | reverse complement strand
CCCCACCTCCCGGGAGACCAGCAGCTCCAGGCTGCCGAAGCGGGCCGCGAACAGCAGCCGCCCCCACCACCCCAGGCGCACCCC
Organism: Limnochordales bacterium; assembly: GCA_036564285.1. GTDB lineage: Bacteria > Bacillota > Limnochordia > Limnochordales > Geochordaceae > Geochorda. Next base: position 2,122 of record DATCKV010000007.1, on the reverse strand, counting down.
GTCGCGGCCCTGGTAGCGGGAGAAGACGTTCTCCTCCCCCGCCGGGTAGTCGAACTCCGGCCGACGGCCCCCCACCACCACCCATCCCGACAGGAGTTCGCCGAAGTAGACCTCCGGGCGACGCAGCACGGGCCAGCCTGGCTCCGAGCGGGGCGGTAGGTTGGCCACCACCAGCCGGGGCAGCCCCTGAGGCGTCACCTCGGCTACCGGGCTCATGACCACCCCGTAGCCGTGGGTATACTGCAGCCGCAGGTTGACCCAGCTGGGGTTCTGCAGGCGGGCGGCGTTGAGCTCCCGCACGGCCAGCATCACCTGGCGGGTGCGCCCGCCCACGGGGTAGCGGTCCACGTCCACCTCCACCAGGTCGTAGTACGGGCGAAACTCCTGCAGCTGGGCGTAGACGCTGGTCAGAGGCCGCCAGTCCCACAGCCGCACTTCCCGCAGCAGCGGCTCGGCGGCCGCGACGCCGGCCGCGTCCAGGGCGGGAGCGGGTTCGAAGGCCACCTCCTGCACCCGGTCCAGCCCGAAGGCCCGGCGGGTCATGGCGATGTGGTAGCGCAGGTAGGGCTCCTCCCGCACCAGCTCGTTGGGCCGCACCACCAGCTGCTGCACCGCCTCGGCCACCAGCCCGCCCCCCACCGCCACCACCAGCGCCGCCGCGGCGGCCCCGGCCGCGTAGCGGGAGCGGCCTCCCCGGGCTGCCCAGGCCGTCAGCCCCGCGGCCGCGGCGGCCAGGACCGCGGTCGCCGTGCGGGCCGGCAGCCGCACCCGCACGTCGGCGTACGTAGCGCCGAAGGCCACGCCCCGGGGGGAGAAGAGGAGGTCGTAGCGGGCCAGCCAGCTTTGGGCGGCCCAGACCAGGGCCAGGGCCGCCAGCAGCAGCAACAGGTGCACCCGGGGCCGGCCCCGAAGCCCCTCGCCCCGGCGGCGCCAGTCGAGCAGGCCGGCCACCCCGTAGATGAGCAGGGTGAGGGCGCCTGCCAGCAGCACGGCGGCGCTCAGGGTCGACAGCACGAGCCGCGCCAGGGGCAGGCTGAAGACGTAGAAGGCCACGTCCTGGCCGAAGATGGGGTCCTGCACCCCGAAGGACGAGCGGTGGAAGTAGAGCGCGGCGTCCATCCACCGGTCGGCGGCCGCGACCGCCGGCACCGCCGCCAACCCCGCCGCCGCGAGGGTGCTCCACCGGCGCACCCACTGCCAGGAGCGCCCTGCCAGCGGGCCCGGCCGCTCCGGGCGCAGGTAGGCCCGGGCCAGCATCGGCCGGGCGGCCGCGACGCTGGCGTACAGCAGGGCGAAGGCGGCCGCGTACGCGGCCGCGCCCACGCCTACTCTCCACAGCCAGGGCTTCACCAACAGCGGCAGGTAGCCCACCGACTCGAACCACAGCCAGTCGGTGATGGCGCGGGCGAACAGCAGCGACGCGGCCGCCAGCGCGGCCAGACCCCACAGCAGGCGCCGTATCAGCCTCGTCGTCCTCCCCTCACGAGCTCTCGCCGTCGCGCCGGGCCAGGCGCAGGGCGGGGCGCTCGGCCCGCCGGGCCAGTTCCAGCAGGCGGCGCGCCGGGAAGAGGTAGCGGCGGTTGCAGAAGCGGCAGCGCAGCTCCACCGGATCCTGCTCGGCCGCGATGGCCCGCAGCTCCTCGGCTCCCAGAGCCACCAGCCCGGCCTCGAACCGCCGGCGGCTGCACGGGCAGTGAAACGTCACGGGCGCCGCCTGCAGGACCCGGTAGTCCAGGCCCTCCAGCAGCGGTCGGACCAGCTCCAACGGATCGACCTGCGGGCCCAGCTGGTCGATGCGGCGGCTGACCGGCGGGAAGGCGGCCAGGCGCCGCTCCATCTCCCCGATGAGCTCGTCGGGCGCGCCCGGCAGGGGCATCAGCAGGAAGCCGCCCGCGGCCCGGATGCGGCCGTCGGGCGCCACCAGCACCCCCAGCGCCACCGACGAGGGCGACTGCTCCGACGCCGCCAGGTAGTGGGCCACGTCCTCGGCGATCTCCCCGCTGACCAGGGGGACCGCGCCCCGGTAGGGCTCCTTGAGGCCCAGGTCCCGCAGCACGTGCAGCGTCCCCCGCCCCACGGCCGCGGCCACGTCCAGCTTGCCGTGGTCGTTGAGGGGCAGGTG
>DATCKV010000006.1:0-12540 GCA_036564285.1 Limnochordales bacterium | reverse complement strand
CGGGCCGACACCCGCACCGTGGCCGCCAGCTGGGCGGGGCTGGCCAACGGCCTGCTGAGCGCGGTGCTGGCCCTGGGGCTCCTGCCCTTCGTGGAGAGCCTCTTCGGGGTGGTCTCCAGCGTCCGCCTCATGGAGCTGTGCAACCCCAACCAGCCGCTCTTGCGCCGGCTGCTGCTGGAGGCGCCGGGCACCTACCACCACAGCCTCATGGTGGGCAACCTGGCGGAGACGGCCGCGGAGGCCGTGGGCGCCGACCCCGTGCTGTGCCGGGCGGGGGCCCTCTACCACGACGTGGGCAAGGTGCGGCGCCCGTACTTCTTCGTGGAGAACCAGTTCGGAGATGCCAACCCCCACGATCGGCTCAACCCCAGCCTCAGCACCCTCATCATCATGTCCCACGTCAAGGACGGCATCGACCTGGCCCGCCAGGCCCGGCTGCCGGAGGCCATCGTGGAATTCATCCGCACCCACCACGGCACGGATCTCGTGCGCTACTTCTACATGAAGGCCCTCAACGCCGAGGGCCCCGACAAGGTGAAGGAGGAGGACTTCCGCTACCCCGGGCCCAAGCCCCGCACCAAGGAGACCGCCATCGTCATGCTGGCCGACTCCGTGGAGGCGTCGGCCCGCGCCCTGGGGCGCGCGTCGCCCGGGCGGGTGGAGGGGCTGGTGCGCCGGGTCATCCGGGAACGGCTGCTGGACGGGCAGCTGGACGAGAGCACCCTCACCCTGCAGGAGCTCAACGCCATCGCCAACGCCTTCTCCCGGGTGCTGACCGGGGTGTACCACGCCCGCATCGAGTACCCCCAGCTGGAGCGGGAGGTGCAGGCACGCCGCCATGAGGCGCGCTGAACCCCCCCGGCCGGACCTGGTGGTGCGGGTGCACAACCACCAGCGGGAGGTGCCCGTGGGCGCCTACGTGCGCCGGCGGGTGCTGCACCGCGCGGTGCGGGAGGCCCTGCGCCGGGAGTTCCCCGAGCCCGGGGCACGTCCGGTGGAGGTGAGCGTGGCGTTGGTGGACGACCCCACCATCGCCCGGCTCAACGCCCGCTTCCGCGGCGTGGCCGCGCCCACCGACGTGCTCTCCTTCCCCCTGGAAGAGCCGGGCGAGCCGGAGCCCGAGGCGGCCGCAGGGGAGCCGCGCCTTCTGGGCGAGATCGTCATCAGCGTGCCCCGTGCGGTGGCCCAGGCCCGGGAGTACGGCCACTCCGTCGAGCGGGAGCTGGCCTACCTGGCGGTGCACGGGTGCCTGCACCTGTTGGGCTACGACCACGAGGACGAGGCCTCCCGCCGCCGGATGCGGGAGCGAGAGGAAGCGGCGCTGGGCGCATGCGGTCTGACCCGGTAGGCCGGGGGCCGGTGAGGCGGTCCCGCAACGTGGCCCAGAGCTTCCGCTTCGCCGGGCAGGGCCTGGTCTGGGCCCTGCGCAGCCAGCGCAACCTGCGCATCCACTTCCTGCTGGCCATCCTGGTGCTGCTGCTGGCCTCGGTGGTGCAGCTGCGGCGCCAGGAGCTGGCGCTCCTGGCCCTGACCATCGTGGTGGTGCTGGTGGCGGAGCTGGTCAACACCGCGGTGGAGGCGGCCACGGACCTCCTCTCGCCCCGCTACGACGAAGCGGCCCGCATCGCCAAGGACGTGGCCGCGGGGGCGGTGCTGGTCAGCGCGGTGGGGGCGGTGGCGGTGGGGGTGCTCCTCTTCTACGAGCCCCTGCTGGCCGTGCTGGCCACGGGGGGAAGGCTGGCGCGGCGGTCGGCGTCGTACCTGGCCCTGACGGGGCTGGGCCTGACGCTGCTGCTGACGTGGGCCGCCAAGACGTGGCTCAACCGGCCGGCCCGCCTGGTAGGCGGGATGCCCAGCGGTCACGCCGCGGTGGCGGCGGCCCTGGCCACGGCCATCTACGCCACGAGCCCGAGCCCCAGCCTGACGCTCCTGGCGGTGGTGCTGGCGGCCCTGGTGGCCGAGAGCCGGGTGGAGGCCGGGCTCCACGATCCCTGGCAGGTGGCAGCGGGGCTGGCCCTGGGCGTGGGGGTCATGGGAGCGGTCTTCGCGCTGCTGCGCTGACGGCCCGCCGCCGGACGCGGCGGGACGAGGCTCGGGAGGTGGGGCGAGGGTGGATCTGACGCCGGAGCAGGAGGAGCAGCTGGCCCGGGCCGCCTGGGAGGCCCGGCGCCACGCCTACGCGCCGTACTCCCGCTTCGCCGTGGGGGCGGCGGTGCTGGCCGAGGACGGCCGCATCTACACGGGCTGCAACGTGGAGAACGCCGTCTTCGGCGCCACCCTGTGCGCCGAGCGGGTGGCGGTGGGCCAGGCCGTGGCGGCCGGGCAGCGCCGGATCCTGGCCGTGGCCGTGGCGGCCGAGAGCCGCTCGCCCACCACGCCGTGCGGCACGTGCCGGCAGGTGCTGGCGGAGTTCGCCGACGACATGCCCGTGGTGGTGGACAACGGCCGCCAGCGCTGGCGCTTCCGCCTGGCCGAGCTGCTGCCGGCCGCCTTCTCCCGGGCCCACCTGGACGGCCGATAGGCGGCCTCCATCCGCGCCCCGCAGGGGCAGGTTTTTCGCGCCGGGAGGTCAAAAAGAAGGCTATACGCCCGCCGACCCGGGGCCGCCGGGGCGACGGGGCAGGCAGAGGGCCGCCGGGGACGTCCGGGTGAGGAGTCGCGCACGTGTCGTCTTTGGACAAGCTGACCGACCGGGTCGAGGCGAGCGACGCCGCCGCGGCCATCCGCCTGCAGCAGCTGGTGCGGCAGGCGCAGCAGGGCGATCGGGAGGCGCGCGAGCGCCTCATCGCCACCTACCGGCCCTTCATCATGCGGGCCGCCGCCTCGGTCAGCGGCCGCTTCGTGAGGGCCGGTCAGGACGACGAGGCGTCGGTGGCGATGATGGCCTTCGACGAGGCCATCTCCTCGTACCGCCAGCAGGGCGGGCGATCCTTCTTCTCCTTCGCCGAGATGGTGATCCGGCGCCGGCTCATCGACCACTTCCGCCGGGAGGCGGGCCGGCGCCAGGAGGTGCCGCTGTCGAGCCTGGTGGCCGAGACCGAGGAGGGGGAGACGGCCGACGACCCCCTGGTGCAGGTCGAGGCTCGGGAGGCCCAGCGGCAGTTCGAGGAGGAGGTGCTGGCACGGGAGCGTCGCGAGGAGATCCAGCGCCTCGCCCGGGAGCTGGGGGCGCTGGGCATCGCCTTCCGGGACCTGGTGGAGCGCACGCCCCGCCACCGCGACGCCCGGGAGCGGGCGCTGGGCGTGGCCCGGATCCTGGCCGAGACGCCGGAGCTGTGCCGGCAGGTCCAGCGGCGGGGGAGCCTCCCGCTCAAGGAGCTGGAGGCGGTGGCCGGGGTGAGCCGTAAGACGCTGGAGCGGCAGCGAAAATATATCATAGCGCTGGCGCTGATCCTGAGCGGCAACTACCCGCACCTGCGGGACTACCTGACGCGCTGACGGCGCACCTTCACGCTCGAGGGGGATGGGCTTGAGCCGGGTGAGAGGCCTGGTCCTGGAGCGGCTGGGCAGGGGACGCGCGGTGCTGCTGACCCCCGACGGGCAGTTCGTGCGGGTCCGTCTGGCCGGCCCGGACGGCGCGCAGGCCGGCGACGAGGCGTGGGGTGAGCCCGACGCCCGGGTGGTGGAGATCCTGCGCCGTGCGCTGGGTGGGTGGCAGCGGGCGGCGGTGGCGACGGCTCTGGCCTTCGGCGCGGCCGGGGCCGTCTTCGCGGCGGTGCATCTGCGGGGCTGGCCAGCGGGCGCGCCGGCGCCCGAGGGCGCCGCGGCCGTGGTGGGCGAGGCGGTGGCCGACGCCGAGGGCGCGCCTGCCCCGCCAGCCGGGGCCGGGGAGCCGAGCTCGCCGCAGCCTGCCATCCACATCGTCGCCTACCAGGAGGCCCCTCGGCTGTCGGTCTCGGTGGAGTGGCGCCAGCTGGCCACGATGAGCCTGCGCAGCCCCCAGTCCGACGAAGGCGACCTGGGGCTGGCGGAGTCGCTGCGCCGGGCCCTGCTGGGCGGCGAGCGCGAGCCCGCCTCGGGTGCGGCCGCGCCGGGTTCGCCGGCGTCCCGGCCGTCCTCCGGGCAGGGGGCCGGCGGCGCGGCTGCCACGGAGCGCAGCGGGGTGGCGACCGGGGGCGGCAGGGCCGGCGCGGAGGGCGGCGCGGTGGCGGTCGGGGCCGTCAGCCCGGCGCGCCCGACGGCTGCCGAGGCGCTGCGGGGAGGCCAGAGCGACAGCATTCCCCTGCTGCGGCTGCGGGCCGAGTTCTGAATGGACCTGTCGCGCTTCGACTACACCCTGCCCCCGGAGCTCATCGCCCAGGTGCCCGCCGAGCCCCGGGACAGCTCCCGGCTGCTGGTGGTGCACCGCAGCCAGGACCGGCTGGAGCACCGCACGTTTCGCGACGTGGTGGAGTACCTGCGCCCGGGCGACGTGCTGGTGCTCAACGACAGCCGGGTCATGCGGGCCCGGTTGTGGCTGCGCCGGCGGCCCCAGGGAGGGCGGCTGGAGCTCCTGCTCCTGCGGCGGCTGGAGCGCGGGTCTGACGGGCGGGAGGTCTGGCAGGCCCTGGTGAGGCCGGGCCGGCGTGCGCCCCTGGGTCAGGCCCTGGAATCTGATGACGGGTCGCTGCGGGCCCGGGTGCTCTCCCGCACCCCCGACGGCGGGCGCACCCTGGAGCTGGAGGCGCCCGGGGGCGACGTCGGCGCGGCGCTGAGCCGCATCGGCACCATCCCCCTGCCTCCCTACATCCGGCGGCCCCTGGACGATCCCGAGCGCTACCAGACCGTCTACGCCCGGGAGGAGGGGTCGGCGGCGGCGCCCACGGCGGGGCTGCACTTCACCCCGGAGCTGCTGCAGCGCATCCGGGACGCGGGCGTGGACGTGGTGAGCCTGACGCTGCACGTGGGCGTGGGCACCTTTCGCCCGGTGCGCACCCCCGTGGTGGAGCAGCACGTGATGCACGAGGAGTTCTTCACCATCCCGGAGGCCACCGCCGCCGCCATCCGGGAGGGCCGCCGGCGGGGCGGCCGGATCTGGGCGGTGGGCACCACGGTGGTGCGGGCCCTGGAGAGCGCCGCGGCGTCCGACGGGGAGGTGCGGGGCGGGTCGGCCTGGACCCGCCTGTTCATCTATCCCCCCTACCGCTTCCGGGTGGTGGACGTGCTCATCACCAACTTCCACCTGCCCCGCTCGACGCTGCTCATGCTGGTCTGCGCCTTCGGCGGCACCGAGCGGATCCTGGCCGCCTACCGGGAGGCCGTGGCGCGCCGCTACCGCTTCTACAGCCTGGGCGACGCCATGCTGATCCTGCCGTGAGCTTCGTGGTGGAGCACCGCGACGCCCGCACCCGGGCCCGCCTGGGGCGCCTCATCACGCCCCACGGCCAGGTGGCGACCCCGGTCTTCATGCCCGTGGGGACCCAGGCCTCGGTGAAGGGCCTCTCGCCCCACGAGCTGGAGCAGGCCGGGGTCACCATGATCCTGGCCAACACCTACCACCTGATGCTGCGGCCGGGGCCCGACGTGATCCGGGCCGCCGGCGGCCTGCACCGGTTCATGGGCTGGTCCCGGCCCATCCTCACCGACAGCGGCGGCTTTCAAGCCTACAGCCTGGCTGCCCGGCGCCAGGTGAGCGACGAGGGCATCCTGTTCCGCTCCCACCTGGACGGCTCGCCGTGGCTGCTGACGCCGGAGCGGGCGGTGGAGGTCCAGTGGGCCCTGGGCTCCGACGTGGTGGTGGCGCTGGACCAGCTGGTGGGCTACCCCGCCTCCCGGGAAGAGGTAGAGGCCGCCGCGGAGCGAACCGCTATGTGGGGCCGCCGCAGCCGGGAGGCCTTCCGGCGCCTGGCGGCCGAAGAGCGGGGCGGGCGGCTGCTCTTCGGCATCGTCCAGGGCGGGCTCTACGCCGACCTTCGCCGGCGCAGCCTGGAAGCGGTGCTGGCCCTGGAGCCCGACGGGATCGCCGTGGGCGGCCTGAGCGTGGGCGAGCCCAAGGAGCGCATGTACGAGGTGCTGGAGGCCCTGGAGCCCCAGATGCCCGAGGGGCTTCCCCGCTACGTGATGGGGGTGGGCTCCCCCGACGTGCTGGTGGAGGCGGTGGCGCGGGGGTACGATATGTTCGACTGCGTGCTGCCGACGCGCATGGCGCGCCACGGCGCCGTCTGGACGTCCCAGGGCCGCCTCATCGTCCGGGACGCGCCCTACGCGCGGGACTTCGGCCCGCTGGATCCGGCATGCGACTGCTATGCGTGCCGGCACTTCAGCCGGGCCTACATCCGCCATCTGCTCAAGGCGGGGGAGATGCTGGGGATGCGCCTGGCGACGCTGCACAACGTGCGCTTCATGGTGCGGCTCATGGAGGCCATCCGGCGTGCGGTCGCGCAAGGCACCCTACCGGAACTGCGCGCCGAGATCCTGGCGCGCTTCGGCCCGAGAGGACAGGGAGGGGAACTGGACCGATGAACGTCGTCGCGCTGGCGGCCGCGGAGCAGCAGGCGCAGGGCAGTCTGGTGACCCTGATCCTGCTGGTGGCTATCCCTTTTCTCTTCTTCTATCTGCTCATCTGGCGCCCGCAGCAGCAGCAGCAGCGCCGGCGCGAGCAGATGCTGAAGTCGCTGAAGCGGGGCGACCGGGTCGTCACCATCGGGGGCATCCACGGCGAGATCACCGGCATCAAGGATGACACCCTGACGGTGCGCATCGCCGACAAGGTCGAGGTGCGGATGAACCGCTCCGGCGTCAGCTACGTCAAGGGCAAGGAGGAGGCCTGAAGGGGTGCCGGCTGCCGCCTCGGGCGAGCGGGTCACCCTGGAGCAGGTGCGGGCCCACCCGCTGGTGGGCGCCCTGATCCGGGCGGCCAACGCGCACCTGGCCGCCCAGGGCTACACCGAGCACGGCATGCGCCACGCGGAGCTGGTGGCGCGGGTCAGCTACAACGTGCTGGTGCACCTGGGGCGCGGGCGGCGGGAGGCGGAGCTGGCCGAGATCGCAGGCTTCACCCACGACATCGGCAACGCCATCGCGCGGGAGGCCCACGGCCAGGTGGGGGCGGCGCTGCTGGTGGGGATCCTGCGGGAGCTGGGGATGGACCCCGACGAGATCGCGGTGGTGGCGGGCGCGGTGGGCAACCACGAGGAGGGGGTCGGGCAGCCCGTCAACGTGGTCTCGGCCGCGCTCATCCTGGCCGACAAGAGCGACGTCCACCGCAGCCGGGTCCAGATGCGGGATCCGGCGCGCTTCGACATCCACGACCGGGTCAACTACGCGGTGACGCGGTCTTTCCTGCGGGTGGACCCGGAGGCGCGGGTGGCGCGTCTGGAGCTGGCCGTGGACACCGCCATCGTGCCGCTGATGGAGTACTTCGAGATCTTCCTGACCCGGATGCTGATGTGCCGGCGGGCGGCGGAGTTCCTGGGGTGCCGCTTCGAGCTGGAGATGAACGGGGTGCGGCTGCTGTGAGAGGCGGCGGGGCCGCCTTTGACACGGCCGGCGGCGCCCGTCTATAATGACGCTTGTGCGCGCAAGCGGGCGCAAGACGGGGAGAAGGCGCGCACCGGGGAGGCCATGTCGGTGGCACGGGCCAGGTTGTGGCGAACCGTCCTCATTTTGGCCGTCTTGGCCGTCGCAGCCGTCCTGCTCCTCACCCGCCCCATCCGGCTGGGGCTGGATCTGCGGGGCGGTACCCACGTGGTGCTGGAGGCGCAGCCGCCGCCCGGCTCGGACCGGGTCGACGGCGAGACCCTGGACCGGGCCCTGGTGGTGGTGGAGCGCCGGGTCAACGGGCTGGGCGTCAGCGAGGCGGTGGTGCAGCGGCAGGGCCAGAACCGCATCATCGTCGAGCTCCCCGGCATCGAGGATCCCGAGCAGGCCATCCAGACCATCGGCAAGACGGCCCTGCTGGAGTTCAAGAGCCCCACGGGGGAGACCCTGCTGACGGGCGCCGACCTGGCGCGGGCCAGCCTGAGCCAGGATCAGTTCGGCCGGCCTGCGGTGGCCATCGAGTTCAAACCGGAAGCGGCCCGGAAGTTCGAGGAGGCCACCCAGCGCTACCTGGGCCAGGTGCTGCCCATCCTGCTGGACGGTGAGCCCATCTCCATGCCGGTGGTGCGCACCCCCATCAGCGGCGGGCGTGCCCAGATTGAAGGCGACTTCACCATCGAGGAGGCCCGCCACCTGGTGGTGCAGCTCAACGCCGGCGCGCTGCCGGTACCCCTGCAGGTGGCCGAGGTGCGCACCGTGGGCCCCACCCTGGGCCGGGAGTCCATCGAGCGCAGCCTGCGCGCGGGCATCATCGGGGTGATCCTGGTCTTCCTCTACATGCTGCTCTACTACCGCCTCCCCGGCGGGCTGGCGGACGTGGCGCTGGCTGCCTACGTGCTCATCCTGATGGCCGTCATCGTGGGCCTGCAGGCCACCCTGACGCTGCCGGGCATCGCGGGCCTGCTGCTGTCGGCGGGCATGGCCGTGGACGGCAACGTGCTCATCTTCGAGCGGATCCGGGAGGGGCTGCGGGAAGGCAAGCGGGTGCGGGCGGCGCTGGACGACGGCTTCCGGGGCTCCCTGCGCACCATCCTCGACAGCAACATCACCACCCTCATCGCGGCCGCGGCCCTCTTCTACTTCGGCACGGGCCCCATCCGGGGCTTCGGCGTCACGCTGAGCCTGGGCATCCTGGTCAGCATGTTCACGGCCGTGGTGATGACCCGGCTGCTGCTCGATCTCTACGTGGCGCGCGACCCTGAGCGGGCGGCCCGGCAGCTTCTACCGGGAGGGGCGATGGAGCGATGAGAGAGGCCCGGGCTGCAGCGAGCGCGGCGGGGGTGGCCGTGGGGCGGCCGGCCCGGCGGGTCTACGACCTGATGCGCTACCGCCGAGTCTACGTGGCGGCCGCGGCGGCCGTGATGGCCCTGGCCCTGCTGGCCGTGGGGCTGAAGGGCTTCCAGCTGGGCATCGACTTCACCGGCGGCACCCTCATGGAGCGGGCCATGCCGCAGCCCGTAACGGCCGCCCAGGTCCAGGAGGTGCTCACGGGGCCGGACCTGGCTGAACTCCGCCTGGCCGGCGCGAGCGTGCAGCCGCTGGACGGGGGGCGCTCCGTGCTGATCCGGACCCGGGAGCTGAGCCAGGCGGAGATCGACCGGGTCGACGCGGCGCTGCGCCAGCGGTTCGGCCAGGTGGTGGACCGGCGCACCGAGGTGGTGGGGCCGGTGGTGGGCCGGGAGCTGGTGCAGCAGGCCCTGTTCGCCGTGGCCCTGGCCACCGCAGGCATCCTCGTCTACGTGACGCTGCGCTACGAGCACCGCTTCGGCATCTCGGCCATCGTGGCGCTCCTGCACGACGTCCTCGTGGTGCTGGGGCTCTACGCCGTGCTGGGGATGGAGGTCAACGTCTCCTCGGTGGCCGTGGTGCTGACGGTGCTCGGGTACTCCATCAACGACACCATCGTGATCTTCGACCGCATCCGGGAGCGGCTGGCCCGGGACAGCCGGCGGCGCGATTGGGACCGGCTGGCCAACGAGGCCATTACCGAAACCCTGCCCCGCACCATCAACACGTCGGGCACCACCCTGGTGGTGGTGCTGGCCATCCTGCTGCTGGGCGGCTCCACGCTGCGGGACTTCGCCCTGGGGCTCCTGGTGGGCATCGCCTCGGGTACGTACTCCAGCATCTTCGTGGCCTCGGCCCTTTGGGTGATCTGGAAGCAGGCCGAGGGGCGCCGGCGCCCGGCCCGGGTGACGGAGGCCGCCTGAGCCGCCGCGCCCGCCCACGGGGCCGGGTGAGGGCGGGATGGGGGTGGGGCCGCTGACCGGCTCCCCCTTCGGGAGGCGCCTGCGGCACCTCCGGCGCTACCGCGAGGTGGTGGAGGTGCTGGCGCGCCACGGCTTCGCCGTGCTGGTCGACGCCCTGGGGCTGCGTCCGATGCTGCCCCGCACGGCGCGCCGGGGCGCGCCCCCGGGGCCCGTGCACCTGCGGCGGGCCCTGGAGGAGCTGGGCCCCACCTTTATCAAGCTGGGCCAGGTGTTGAGCCTGCGGGCCGACCTGCTGCCCAGGGAGTACGTGGAGGAGCTGAGCCGCCTGCAGGACCGGGTGCCGCCGTAGCCCTTCCAGCTGAGCCGGGCCCTCATCGAACGGGAGCTGGGCGCACCTGTGGAGCAGCTCTTCCGCCGCCTGGACCCCGAACCCCTGGCCTCGGCCTCCCTGGGGCAGGTGCATGCGGCGGAGCTGCCCGACGGCCGTCCCGTGGTGGTGAAGGTGCTGCGGGAGGGCGTGGAGGCCACGGTCCGGACGGACCTGGAGATCATCGGCGACCTGGCCCGCCTGGCCGCGGAGCGCCTGGGCACGGCCCACGTCGACGCCGTCGAGCTGGCCGACGAGTTCGCCCGCATCATGCGCCGGGAGCTGGACTACCGCATCGAGGCCCGGCAGATCCAGCGCTTCCGCCGCAACTTCCGGGGCGACGACCGTATCTGCATCCCCCGGGTCTACGCCCGGCTCAGCACGGCCCGGGTGCTGACCATGGAGCGCCTGGAGGGGGCGCGCATCACCGATTTCGAGGCCCTCCAGCGGATGGGAATCGACCGGCGGCGGCTGGCGCGCACGGGCGCGGAGATCTTCCTGAAGATGGTGCTGGTGGACCGCTACTTCCACGGCGACCCGCACCCGGGCAACCTGCTGGTGCTGCCCGACGGCCGGCTGGGCCTGCTGGACTTCGGCATGGTGGCCTCCCTGCGGCCCGAGGTGACCGAGCATCTCACCCGCACCTTCCTGGCCGTGGTGCGCCAGGACGCCCGGGCGGCCGTGCGCAGCATGCGGCGGATGGGCATCGTACCGCCCGGCGTGGACCGAGCGGCCCTGGAGCGGGACCTGGACGACCTCATCGCCCGCAATTACGGGCGGCCCATCGGGGAGCTGTCGCTGAGCGAGGTGGTGGCCGACTCCCTGGAGATCGTCTCCCGGCACCGGCTGCGCCTGCCCGGCGAACTGCTCCTGCTGGCCCGGGCGCTGACCATCCTGGACGGGCTGGGCCGCGCCCTGGATCCCGGCTTCAACGCGCTGGAGGTGGCGGTGCCTTTCGCCCGCAGGCTGTGGCTGCGGCGGCTGCGGGCGGGGCCGCGCCTTCTGGCGGCGGCCGACGAGCTGCAGGAGCTGGGGGAGGTGGTCCGTACCCTCCCCGAGAGGGTGGACCGCCTGCTGGAGCTGGCGGAGCAGGGGCGCCTGTCGCTGGGGCTCCAGCTGGGGCGGGAGTCGCAGCCGGCGCTGAGGAGGGCGGAACGGGCCGTCAACCGGCTGTCGCTGGCGCTGCTCTCGGCCGGCCTGGCGGTGGCGGGCAGCCTGCTGTGGGGACAGCCGGGGGCGCCGCGGCTTCTGGGGGTGCCGGTGCTGGCAGCTGCGGCGGTGATCGGGTCGGCCCTGGCCGCGGGCGCCCTGGTCTGGGCCATCTGGCGGTCGGGGCGCCTGTGAGGGAGCGAGGAGCCGTGACCGTGCTGGCGGTGGCTTCGGTGCTGGTGATCCTGGTGGTGGCAGCCTTCGCCCTGCAGAACCCGCAGGGCGTGGCGGTCAGCTTCCTGGCCTGGACCTGGCAGACCGACGTGGGGCGGCTGTCGGTGGTGGCCGCGGTCCTGGGAGCAGCGGGCGCGCTGCTACTCGTGGGAGGTGACGACCTGCGCCTGCGCCTCCGGGTCCGGCAGATGGCGCGCCAGCTGCGCCGCCTGGAGGTGCGGCTGGCCGGGCTGGAGGCGGAGCGGGAACGGCTGGCGAGCCGCCTGGATGGGCCCGCCCAGGAGCCGGCCTCGGACCCGGCCCAGGGCGCGGCCCCGGGCAGGTCGGACCCTAGACCGGGCAGCGGCTGACGGCGGCGGGGCGGCTCGACCGGGATGGCCCAGCAGGCCGCGCCGGCCTGGCGTTACCCCCACCCCGATCCGGCGGCCGCGCGCCGGATCGCCAGCCGCCTGGGGCTGCACCCGGTGGTCGGGCAGATCCTCCTCAACCGGGGCCTCGCCGACCCGGAGGCGGCCCGGGAGTTCCTGTCGCCCGGGCGGCCGGCCTCGCTGCCGTGGCGGCTGCCGGGGGTGAAGGCGGCCGCCTGGCGGATGCTGCAGGCGGTGCGCCGCCAGGAGCCCGTGGTGGTCTACGGCGACTACGACGCCGACGGCCAGACCTCGACGGCCATCCTGATCCGGGCGCTGCGGCGGCTGGGCGCCCGGGTGCGTCCCTTCATCCCTCACCGCCTCTCCCAGGGGTACGGGCTGCACCAGGAGGTCCTGGTGGAGATGGCCGACCGGGGCGTGCGGCTGGTGGTGGCCGTGGACTGCGGGCTGACGGCCCTGGAGGCGGTGCGGGAGGCCGGACGGCGCGGGCTCGACGTGGTGGTGGTGGACCACCATGAGCCGGGCCCCCGCCTCCCCGAGGCGGCCGCGGTGGGGCCGCGCACCGCATGGGGTCGCTGCCGGGCGGGGAGGCCATGGCGGCGGCGGGGCTGGCCTACCACACCGCCCGGTCCCTGCTGGCGTTCGCCGGACGGCTGGACGGTGAGGAGGACGAGGAGCTGGTGCAGCTGGCCGC
>DATCKV010000005.1:0-8615 GCA_036564285.1 Limnochordales bacterium | reverse complement strand
GCTGCGCTCGGGCCCGCTCCGGCCCGGGGTGCGGGTGGCCCTGCAGGCCCGGGTGGTGCCCGAGCCCGGCGAGTCGCTGCCGGATTGGGCGCAGGGCGGCAGCCTGTGGGCGGCGCTCTCGGGCGGCGCCGTCATCCTGCGAGGCGGGCAGCCCCAGGTGGACCCCGCGCAGCCCGGCGAGGCCGCGGCGCGGCATCCCCGCAGCGCGCTGGGCGTGGGGCGAGACGGGCGGCGGCTGGTGCTGGTGGCGGTGGACGGCCGGCGTGCCACCAGCCGGGGGATGGACGTGGCCGAGCTGGCGCGGTGGCTTCGGCGGCTGGGCGTCACCGACGCGGTCAACCTGGACGGCGGGGGTTCCACCAGCCTGGCGGCGCTCACCGGCGAGAGCCTGCAGCTGGTCAACCTGCCCTCGGGCGGCCAGGAGCGGCCCGTGCCCGTCGCGCTGGGCCTCTTCTACCAGCCTCCTCCCGGCGGCGCGGGACCCTTCGTGCTGAAGCCCGTGCTGGGCCCTTCGTCCGCGCCTCCGTGGATCGAGGGGTACCGGCTGGGAACCGGGGGGCTGGTGGCGGCGGCCGGCGTGCCGACCCGCATCGAGGCCTTCCCGCCCGCACAGCCCGAGGGGCTGCTGTGGGCGGTGGATCCGCCGGACCTGGGCTTCTTCCAGGAACCCGGCACCTTCGTGGGGATGCGGCCCGGCCAGGGCCGCATCGTGGCCGTGCGCATGGAGGGCGCCGGCGAGTGGCGGTACCTCCATCCCCTGCCGGGAGACCCGACCGAGCCTGACCCCGTGGCGGAGGCCGCCGGTTCCGCCCCGCGGGGGCCGGTGGCGGCGGCCGCGCTGCCCGTGGAGGTCATCGGGCGGCCGGTGGCCCTGCGGGTGAGCCCCTCGCCCGTGCGGGTGGCCCCCGGCGAGGCGGCGGCGCTGTCGGCGTGGCTGGTGGACGCCGAAGGCCGCCAGGCCCCCGTCCACCCGGGCGCCGTCACGTTCTGGCTGCGGGGCGGGGCGGAGGGCACGGTGCGAGACGGCATCCTGACCGCCCGGCCCTTCCCGTCGGACCAGCCGCCGACCGTGGAGGCCCGCTTCTTCGGCCTGGCCGCGAGCGTCCCCATCGAGTGGGCGCTGCCGCCCGAAGGCGCGGCCGCCGGCGCGCCCTCCGGGCCGGCCTCGGCCCCTCCGGTGGCCCGCAGCGCCCCCCCTCAGCAGCCCGTGCCCGTGGAGGCTCCGCCGCTCGCCAGCGCCCTCTCCAGGCGCATCGTGGTCCTGGGCAGCCTCCCCAGCCCCGGGCAGGAGTCCGGCCTGGGACAGTGGCTGGCATCGGTGAGGCCCGACCTGGTGCTGGCCGTGGCGCGCCTGGCGGCCCCCACCGACTCCTTCGCCGACGCGGCGGCCGCCCTGCTGCGGGCAGGGCGCCCGGTGGCCGCCGCGCTGCCCCTGGGCCCGGACGCGCCCTCCCTCAGCACCTTCGTCTCGCTGCTGGGCGCGCCCAACGCCGCGGCGACCCGGGGCTCCGTGCGGTCGCTGGTAGTGCATCCGGCCACGGTGCAGTGGGAGTGGGTGGGGCGGGAGATCCGCCGGGCCGCGCAGGAGTCGTCCGGCATCCGGGCGCTGGTGGTGCTGGCGCCCTCGTCGCCGCTGGCGTGGCCCGCCGCCCGTGAGGGGGAGATGCTGCTGGGGTGGCTGGCCGAAGCCCGCCGGAAGGGCCTGGAGGCGTGGGTGGTCTACGGCAGCGACCGGGCCCAGCTGGGAGCCGTGGAGGGGGTGCGGCTGCTGGGCGTGCCGCCCCTGGGCCAGCCGGGCGGCGCGGTGGTGCTGGAGATGGCCGACGACGGGCTTCGCCTGGCCGCCGCCGGCGACTCGCTGCGGCCGGCGCCCGCCCCCGCCCCCGCCGCCGCGGAGCCGGCCGCCCCCAGGCCGGCCGCGGCCCCCACGCCGGCCTCGGGATAGGGCCCTGCCGGGCGCCGGCCTAGGCGGCCAGCCCGCCGTGCCAGGGCACGGCCACCCGCACCGGCCGGCCCTCCCGGTCCGAGGCCACCAGGAACCCTTCCCGCAGCCCGAACTCGAACAGCAGCCGGGTCAGCTCCACGTCCTGGCGGCAGTAGCGCTCCAGCTCGTCGATGCGGCCCTCCCGGAAGTACCGCACCGCGTCCAGGCCGGTGCCCCCCTTGGCCATCCCCAGGGTGGCCTCGGCCAGCCCGTCCAGCCCCGGCCGCCAGCCCAGGCGCTCCTCCAGCTCCAGCATCAGGTCCAGGGTCGGCACCGCGTACAGGCGCTCGGCTTCGGCCGAGTAGCCGGCCAGCACCTCGTAGTCGAAGCGCAGCAGGTTGAAGCCCACCACCAGGGGCGCCGACAGGAGCCGCTCGATGAGGGACGGCACCTGCTCCTCCCGGTAGGAGCGGAAGCCGCCGTCGGCCTCGCTGTAGGTGACCGCCACGGAGACCCCCAGCCGGTCCAGGTGGTGGCGCCCGCCCACCTCCTGGAAGAGGCGCCGGGTCTCCAGGTCCAGGAAGACCGCCCGCCGGTCCAGCACCGCCCCCCGCCACGAGGGCTCCGCCGCCCGCCGCGCCTGCTCCTCCAGGGCCTGCGGGCTCAGGCTCGACTCCAGGTGGAGCCAGACGGCCTCCACGTGCTTGCACGTGCCCAGGCCGTTGGTCTCGTAGTCTTTGCAGTCGCAGCGGTGCACGGCGCCCCGGGTCCAGCGGAAGCGCACCTCGTGCTCCCGGCCGGAGCCGCCGCCCACCCGGTAGCGGCCGTAGAAGGGGACCCCGCCCACCAGGCGCGCCACCAGCCCCTCCTCCCGGGCCCGCTGCCGCCGCTGCCGGATGGCGGCCTCCCGGGAGGTCACGGCCGCGCCTCCTCGGAGACGGCCGATGGGGCCGCCCCCGTACCCGGCCCGGGCTGGCCGCCCCGCGCCTCGACCTCCGCCAGCCGCCGCTCCAGGATCTGGCGGCGGCTCCAGGTGCCGTCCAGCCGCAGGTAGTACTCCGCGCAGGCCAGGAGGGCGTCCTCAGGCACCAGGCCCACCACCTGGCTGGACCGGATCTCCACCCCGTAGCGCCGGGCCTCCGCGGCCACCAGCTCGAAGGCCCGGTAGATGGGGGTCCGGCGGTAGTCCAGCAGGTTCATGGAGACCTGGGTGGTGCCCCGCCGCTCCAGCTTCACCCCGATGGCGCGCACGTTGACCAGTCCGCCGCCGGCCTCCCGCACGCGGCTGGCGATGGCCCGCGCCACCTCCAGGTCTCCCGTGCCCAGCTCGACGTTGTAGGCGATGAGGGCCGGCCGCACGCCCACCGCGGTGCCGCCGGCGGTGGGGTGCACCCGGGGCGGGCCGAAGTCGGGACGCCGCTCGGGGTCCCGGTCCATGGCCTCCTGCAGCCCTTCGAAGTTGCCCCGGCGCAGGAAGCTCAGCTCCCGCCGCCGTGGCGACGTGGCCGCCTCCCCGTACAAGAAGACGGGCACCCCCAGCTCCGAGGCGATGCGCTCGCCCAGGCGGCGGGCGGCGGGCACCAGATCCTGCAGGGTGACGCCCCGGATGGGCACCAGCGGCACCACGTCGGCGGCGCCGATGCGGGGGTGGCTGCCCCGGTGCCGGCGCAGGTCGATGAGCCGCACCGCCTCGGCCACCCCGGCGAAGGCCGCCTCCAGCACGGGCTCCAGCGGCCCCACGAAGGTGACCACGCAGCGGTTGTGGTCCTCGTCGGAGTGGGTGTCGAGGACGTGGACGCCCGGCACCCGCCCGATGGCCGCGGCGATGGCGGCCACCACCTCGGGCCGCCGCCCCTCGCTGAAGTTGGGCACGCACTCCACCAGCACGGCCCTCACCGCCCGGCGCGCTCCAGGGCCTTTCGGGACCAGAGGCGGATCTCCTCGGTCAGGTCCATTCTCTCCAGGTCCTCCAGCGAAAACCACCCGATGGCCTCCGCCTCCCCGTTGGGCGACAGGGGCGGGGCCTCGCCGCCCTCGCCGGCGGGGCGTGCGCGGGCGAAGTAGATGAGGTCGATGTGCTCGTGGCCCGGTCCGACCACCTCCAGCTGGATGCCCTCGGGGCGCACCAGCTGGCGGGGCTCGGCCAGCGGCAGCCCCCGCTCCCCCGTCAGCACCACCTCCAGGCCCGTCTCCTCCCGCACCTCCCGCACCGCGGCGTCGTCGGGCAGTTCGCCCGGCATCAGGTGGCCGCCCGGCGGCAGCCACTTGCCGTAGCGCCGGTGGCGGAGCAGGAGGACCCGGGGGCCGCAGGTGACGAAAACCGCGACGGTGAAGTCGCGTCGGGGGGACTGCTCGGTGAGCCTGGCAACGCTCATCATCGCCGTCATGTGGCTCGTCCTCATCGCCCTTCTGGTGTGGGCCGTCGTCGCCGGGCGCAGGTGGGCGGCCGCGGGGCCCTACAAGCTGCAGGCCCGGCTGGTGGAGGTGAGGCCGCGGCCGGCTGCCGCCGCGGCGCGCCCCGCCCCCGCTGCCGCCGCGCCGGCAGCCCGGCCAGCCCAGGCCGCCGCCGGGACCGCTTCATCGGGCGCCCCTCAGGCGGGCCCGGCCGGCCCGCCGCCCACCGCCTGACCGCGGGCGGCACGCGGGAGGCTCTCAGCCCCGCAGCTCGGCCAGGGCCTCCCGCAGCGCCTCGCCGAACCGGCGGTTCTGGGCCGGGGTCCCCACCGTCACCCGCACGTAGGCGGGCTCCCCCCAGAGGTGGCCCGGCCGCACCAGCACGCCCCGGCGGGCCAGGGCCGCCACCAGCCGCTCCGACGGCACGCCCGTGCGCACCCAGACGAAGTTGGCCTGGCTGGGCACGTACGGAAGGCCCAGCTCGTCCAGGATCTGGTAAAGCTGCAGCCGCCCGGCGGCCACCATCTCCCGGGTGCGCGCCAGGTGCGCCTCGTCCTCCAGGGCGGCCAGGGCCGCCGCCTCGGCCACCCGGCTGGTGGCGAAGGCCTCCCGGGCCTGCCACATGGCCTGCGCGATGGGCTCGGGGGCCAGGGCGTAGCCTACCCGCAGCCCCGCCAGCCCGTAGATCTTGGAGAAGGTGCGCAGGGCCACCACCGGGGCCCCCTCCCGCACCAGCGCCGGCACGTCGGGGAAGTCGGGCGCGGTGGCGAACTCCGCGTAGGCCTCGTCCACCACCAGGGCCGAACCCTGCGGCACGGCCTCCACCAGGCTCGCCATCTCGGCCGCGCTCAGGGCCGTGCCCGTGGGATTGTTGGGGTTGGCCAGGAAGGCCAGCCGGGCGCCCGACGCCAGGGCGGCCGCCATGGCCTGCCCATCCACGGCCGCTCCCCGCATGGGCACCTTCTCCACCCGGGCACCCGAGAGCAGGGCCGCGATCTCGTAGGTGGCGAAGGTGACCGCCGGCACCGCCGCCACCTGCCCGGGCCCCAGCATCACCTGGGCCAGCAGGGTGATGAGGTTGTCGCCGCCGTTGGCCACCACCACCTGCGACGGCGGCACGCCCCAGCGCCGCGCCAGGGCCTCCCGCAGGCGGCGGCACGCGGAGTCGGGATAGCGGTGCACCTCCCAGGCGGCCCGGGCCAGGGCCTCCACCGCCCGGGGGGAGGGGCCCAGGGGATTCTCGTTGGAGGAGAGCTTGACGGGCTCCACCGCCTCGTCGGGCCCCAGGTCCTCGGGCGACAGGCCCGGCACGTAGCGCGGCAGGCTCTTCAGCTGAGGCCGCAGATGGTAGATGCGCTCGCTCGGCCCCACCCGGCAAATCCCCTCGTCTGCGACGGCTTCGTGCCGCGAGTTCGACCCAGGGCGCGGGGCCTCCTCCAGCCGGTGGGGCAGCCGTCCCCGGTCGGGTGGCGGCCGCCCCCCGCCAGCGGTTAGGATCGGAGGCGAAGCGCGCGATGGGTGGGGCTGGGCCCCGATGCTGGACGTGGCGGAGCTGACGACGCGGCGCCTGGCGGCGCTCCTGGCCTCCGGGGACCCGGTGCCCGGCGGAGGCTGCGCGGCGGCGGTGGCGGGCGCGATGGGAGCGGCGCTGGTGGGTATGGTGGCCAGGCTGGCGCTGCGGCGCGCCGAGGAGGAGCCCTCGGCCGCCCGGCTGGAGGAGGCCGCCCGCCAGGCCGAACGGCTCGCGGAGCAGCTGCTGGAGCTGGGCTCCCGCGATGCGGAGGCCTACACGCAGGTGATGCGGGCGTACCGCCTGCCCCGGGGCTCCGAGGCGGAGAAGGAGGCCCGCAGCCAGGCCATCCACCAGGCCCTGGTGCAGGCGGCGGAGGTGCCGCTGCAGGCCCTGCGGGCCGGGGTCAGGGGGCTGGAGCTGCTGGTGGGCGTGCTGCCCGCCACCCCCGCCTCCGCCCTCCCCGATGCGGGCGTCGCCGGCTGGATGCTGCGGGCGTGCGTCGAAGGCGCGGCGCTCAACGTGCGGGCCAACTGGCAGTCCATGCGGTCGGCGCCGCCCGAGGGGCTGGGCCGCCTGGACGACCTGGTGGCCGAGAGCCGCCGCCTCTTCGAGGAGGTGCGCCGCCGCCTGGGGCCCTTAGCCAACGGAGGGGTACCAGTACCGGCGCCCTGAGCGGCGCATGGCCTCGTCCCAGCCTGCCAGGATCCGCACCGCCTCGGTGGCCACCCGGGCTGACTCCTCGATGCCGCTGTAGGCCATCTCGTCGGTGACCCGGTTGGCCACCACGGCCATGACGCCGCCGGCCCGCAGGCCGAAGAGCCCGGCCAGGGTGAAGAGGGTGGCGGCCTCCATCTCGAAGATGAGCACCCCGGCCCGGCGGAGGTCCTCGATGCGGAGCCCCGTCCAGCTCTGGGTGTATCCCCGCCAGCCCGGGCGGCTCTGGCCCAGGTGGAAGCTGGCCGTCGAGGCCGCGACGCCCACGTGGTAGCGGAAGCCCAGGCGCTCGGCCGCCTCCACCAGCGCGGCCACCACCTGGTAGTGGGCGGCGGCCGGGTAGGCCTTCTCCACGTAGTCGTCGGAGGCCCCGTCGTGGCGCACGGCCGCCGAGACGATGACCAGATCGCCGCAGCGCACGTCGGGCTGGATGGCGCCGCAGGTGCCCACCCGGATGAAGGTGTCGGCCCCCAGCTCCGCCAGCTCCTCCACCGCGATGGCCGTGGAGGGTCCGCCGATGCCCGTGGAGGTGGAGGAGATGGCCACCCCGCCCACCCTGCCGGTGTAGGTGGTGTACTCCCGGTGGCGCGCTACCGGCTGCGCCTCGTCCCACGTGCCGGCGATGAGGGGCACCCGGTCGGGGTCGCCCGGAAGCAGCACGTAGCGCGCCACCTGACCGGGCCCGCACCGGATGTGGTACTGCACCCCGCCCGACTCGGGGCGGGTGGCATGGGAGCGCCACGACTCCACGGCCCCCGATCCTCCCTCTCATCCCTCTCAGGGCGCGACCCGGTCGGGCGACAGGCCCTGGCGCACCGCCGCAGCCCACCGGGCCGCGCCGGGCATGGCGCCCTGCAGGGCCTCCCGGGCCGCCGCCTCCACGTCGTAGGCCACCCGGCGGTGCTCCACCGCGAAGCCGTCGGGCGTGGCCGTCACCAACACGTAGCAGGCCCGGGGGTCGCCGTCGAAGGGCAGCCCCACCGAACCCGTGCCCACCACCCACACCTCCGGCGCCCGGGTCACCGAGGGCAGGTGGTCGTGCCCGTGCACCACCAGGGCCGCGCCCGCCCCGCGGAAGAGGCGGACGACGGCCTCCGGCTCCGAGGGCTTCGGCAGCGGCGCCGCGGGGTCCGACGGGGTGCTGTGGACCACCAGGACCGTCCCCGCCGGAGTCTCGATGCGGTGCTCACGCGGCAGCCCCTGCAGGAAGGCCAGGTGGCGGGGCTCCAGCCGCGCCCTGGCCCACCGGGCCCAGGGATGGTGGGCGGCCGCCGCCTCGTCCGCGGCCGTGACGTCGGTGTTGCCCAGCACGCACGGGAAGCCGCCCGCCTGCACCTGCTCCACCGTCCGCTCGGGGAAGGGCCCGCCCCAGGCCAGGTCCCCGGCGCAGACGGCCACGTCGGCCCGGCCCCGCAGATCCTGGAGCACCGCCTGCAGCGCGTGCCAGTTGCCGTGGACGTCGGAGAAGACGGCGAGACGCACGACGTGCCCTTCCCCCTTACTGCGGCGCCGGCCCCAGGGGCTCCAGGGCCTCCACCGGGACGTCCGCGTACCGGTCGCCCTCTTCCACCAGCATAATGGGGATGCCGTCCCGGATGGGGTACTTGCGCCGGCACTGGGGGTTTTCACAGACCAGCCAGGTCTGGCGCTGGAGCTGGACCCGGCTCCGGCAGGCCGGGCAGACCAGGATGGAGAGGAGCTCCTCGAAAGTCACGCCCATGGTCCCTCCCCGCGGCCACTCCCCGATTCTTCCCGCCGCCCTGGGCCCCTCCCTGCCGGGGCGGCCCTACAAGGAGTCTGGCGCGGGGGAGGGAAAGAAGCAAGCGCGGCGCCGCCGGCGCCGCGAGGAGGGCGAGCCAGGTGTCGGAGCGGCCGGGCCGACCCTCGGCGGGCACACCGGGCGCGTGGCCCGGCGCCGAGGAGCCATCTGCCGAACGCACCCGTCTCATCGGCCAGGAGGGCCCCGAGGGGCTGCCGCGGGTCTACGTGGCCCGCGACGTGATGGCTTTCGTGGAGTCGTGCGTGCAGCGCGGGGGCGCCGAGGGCTCCGCAGGCTTCCTGATGGGCCGC
>DATCKV010000004.1:0-4847 GCA_036564285.1 Limnochordales bacterium | reverse complement strand
CCCACCACGATGCGGCTGCGGGCGGCCTGGCGGAAGACGCGGGTCAGGCGCACCACCGCCACCCGCCCCGAGGCGATGATGTCGCGCAGCACCTGGCCCGGCCCTACCGAGGGGAGCTGATCGACGTCGCCCACCAGCACCAGCCGGGCGCCCGGGCGCAGGGCGCTCAGGAGGTGGCAGGCCAGGGGCAGGTCCAGCATGGACGCTTCGTCGACGATGACCACGTCTGCCTCCAGGGGGTGCTGCGGCCCCCGGGCGAACCGGGGCCCGCCATCGCCACCCCCCGCCCGCACCTCCAGGAGGCGGTGGATGGTGCGGGCCGGGGCCACGCCGGGCAGCTCCCGGCCGGCGCCCACCGCCTCCTGCAGGCGCTGAGCGGCCCGGCCCGTGGGCGCGGCCAGGGCCAGACGCACCCCCGAACGGCCGGCCAGGTAGACGACGAACCGCACCAGGGTCGTCTTGCCGGTGCCCGGCCCGCCGGTGATGACCACCAGGCCCCGCTGCAGCGCCTCTCGGACCGCCTCCCGCTGCTCCGGCGCCAGGCGCGTGCCCAGGGCCTCCTCGGCTTCGGCCAGCTGCCGCTCCAGGCTGCCGGGCAGCCAGGGCTGCCATGCCTGATCCGCGAGCCGCCGCACGGCCCGGGCCAGCTCCTGCTCCTGGCGGTGCAGCGCCGGGTGGTAGACGGCCTGGCCCTCCTCCACCGTCACCCGCCCCCGGCCCGTCAGCTCGGCCAGCGCGGCCTCCAGCGCCTCGTCGGGGAAGGGGAGGCCGCGGCCGCGCCCGCCCTGCAGGAGAGCCCGCGCCCGCCGGAAGAGCGCCGGCTTGGGCAGGAAGACGTGGCCCTCTTCCACCGCCTCCTCCAGGGCCTGCCAGAGGGCCGCCTCCACCCGCCGGGGCGAGTCGGCGGCGATGCCCGATCGGGCCGCCACCTCGTCGGCCCGTCGGAAGCCGAAGCCGCTCACCTCCAGGGCCAGCTCGTAGGGGTTGGCCCGCAGCACCTCCACGGTGCGGGCCCCGTAGCGGTGGTAGATGCGCCGCGCCAGCCCCGGCCCCAGCCCCAGCCCGTACAGGAAGGCCAGCGCCTCCTGCTCGGCCCGGTGCAGCTGCAGCCGCGCCGCGATGGCCCGGGCCCGGCGCGGGCCGATGCCCGGCACCGAGGCCAGCCGCTCGGGCTCGTTGGCGATGACGTCCAGGGCCGCCTCGCCGAAGGCCTCCACCAGCCGGCGCGCGGTGGCGGGCCCCACCCCTTTGAAGAGCCCCGACGCCAGCAGGCGCTCCACGCCCTCCCGGGTGGAGGGCGTCACGGGGCGGTACCCCTCCGCCTCGAACTGCCGGCCGTACGTGGGGTGGCTCGTCCACCTCCCCACCGCGCGGATCTCCTCCCCCGGCACCGGCGGCGGGACCAGACGGCCCACCACGGTGACGGGAGCGCCCCCAGGCCCGGGCTCCAGCCGGAGCACCACGTAGTGGCTGTCGGGGTTGTGGAAGGTGATGCGGCGCACCACGCCCTGGAGCACCTCCCCGGGCGCAGCGGAGGGCGGGGGCGCGGCAGCTTCCGACGGCCGGGCCTCACAGTCGCCGCCCCATGCCAGGGGCATGCCGGCCTGGCCTGGCTTGCTCATGGCTCCATTGTAGCCCAGGGCCGCGGCTCGCCCCAACGGCCGGTCCGTCAGTCGAGGCGCGCGACGCCCGTGCGGATGGCCATCACCACCACCCGGGTGCGGTCCGCGGAGCCCACCTTGCGGTAGATGCTGCTGACGTGGTTCTTGACGGTGTGCTCGCTGATGAAGAGCCGCCGGGCGATCTCCGCGTTGGTGAGGCCGCGAGCCATCAGCTGGAGGACCTCGCGCTCGCGCTGGGTCAGGGCCGCGAACGGGTCGGGCTGCTGGCGCGGGGCGTCGCTGCGAGAAGGGATAGGCCTCCCCTCCCCTGGTTCCGTTCCCGCCCAACCCGCTCCGGATGCCGGCGGCGCAGCCATGCTATGCGCCGGCAGGAGGGTCGGACACGCCGGGAGCGGACGCGTCGGCGCCGCCCGCCTGCCGGGCGGGCGGCGCCGACGTCAGACCAGGGTGATGTGACGAAGTAGAAGCGGCGGACCGGGCATCCGGGGGTTGGGGGTTTTTATTCAATTAAAGCGTGCCGCCCCGGCCGCCGCTTTCTACCGATGCCGCCTGGCGGAGGGATTCCGCCTCGGCCTGGTTCCAGCCTAGCAGGGCGTCGAACGCGCTTCCATCCATCCGAGGTCTCATTTTTCGCCCCGCCGGGCTGGGTCGGGGGTCCTGTCTCCCGGACCGCCGTCACGGCACCAGCCCCGACCGGATGGCCCAGACGGCCGCCTGGGTGCGGTCGTTGAGGCGCAACTTGCGCAGGATGCTGGTGACGTGGTTCTTCACCGTCTTCTCGCTGACCACCAGGGTCTGAGCGATCTGGCGATTGGTGCGGCCGTAGGCAATGAGAGCCAGCACCTCCAGCTCCCGGGAGGTGAGGCGCGGCCAGTCGCTGCGGTCCCCCGCCGCCCCCTCCTGGGCCGAGGGCGCTGCATCGGCCGGGGCGGCCGGCGGCTGCGGCGCGAGCTCTGCGGCCGCCTGCTCCCGCATGGCTTTCATCAGGCTGGCCACCAGGCTCTGGGGGATGTAGACCTGGCCCGCCGCCACCCGGCGCACCGCCTCGATGAGGTCTGCCGGGGCCTCGTCCTTGAGCACGTAGCCCCAGGCGCCGGCCCGAGCCATGGCCACCACGTACTGCTCGTCGGTGTGGATGGTCAAGGCCACCACCCGGGCCGAGGGGACCCGGGCTCGCAGCATCCGGGTCGCCTCGATGCCGTTGACCCCCGGCATGGTGATGTCCATGAGCACCACGTGGGGCGAGGTGGCCTGGGCCTTCTCCACCGCCTCCATCCCCTCCGAGGCCTCGCCGACCACTTGGAGGCCCGGCTCCATCTCCAGGATGCGCCGCAGGCCTGCCCGCACCATCGCGTGGTCGTCCACGATGAGGATGCGGATAGGAGTCGGCTTCGACGTCGGCTCCTGCATGGCGAAGGGCTCCTTTCGCACCCGTGCTGCCCGGCCGGGTGCCGCCCGCTCAGGCCGGCGCCGCCTCCGGCCGGGAGCCGGCCGGGACCTCCGTCACCGGGAAGCGGGCCGAGATCCGGGTGCCCGCGCCCGGCGCCGAGTGCACGGAAAACCGGCCGCCGAAGAGCTTCACCCTCTCCTCCATACTGATGAGCCCGATGGATCCCCTCTCCCGGGCCCGGCGGCGAGCCTCCTCGGGGTCGAAGCCGCGGCCGTCGTCCTTCACCGTCACCTGCAGGAATTCCTGGCCGAACTCCAGGTGGACCGCGACGCGGGTCGGGGCGGCGTGGCGCCGTGCGTTGGAGACCGCCTCCTGCACCACCCGGAACGCGGCCACCTCCAGGGGCGGATCCAGGCGCCGCTCGGCCCCGTGCACCACCACCTCCACCGCCGGGCCGCCCAGAGCGGAGACGTAGTCGGCGTAGCGGCGCACGGCCGAGACCAGCCCCAGCTCGTCCAGCACCATGGGCCGCAGGTCGAAGATGACGCGGCGCAGCTCCGCCAGGGTCTCCTTCACCAGGGAGCGCAGGCGCGCCATCTGCTGCCGCAGCGCGTCGGGCCCCCCGTTGATCATCCGCTCCGACAGCTCCAGCTCCACCGCGATGCTGGCCAGCCCCTGGGCCGTGCCGTCGTGCAGCTCCCTCGCCAGCCGCCGCCGCTCCTCCTCCTGGGCGGCTATGACCCGCCGGCCCATCTCGTACCGGGCCTGCCACTCCGACAGCGACCGGGCCACCCCGGAGTAGTTGCCCGCCAGCACCGCCTCGGCGGCCCTCATGTTGGCCTCGATGCTCTCGGCGCGCTTCATCAGCTCGCCCAGACGCGCCACCGTGCGCTCCAGCTCGGCGCGCCGCTCCCGCAGGGAGCGCTCCCGCTCCCGGGCCTCGCCCAGCAGGATCTGCAGGCGCTCGGCCTCCTCGTAGGCCCGGCGCACGTCCCACTCGCCGTAGCGGTGGTAGTCGCGGCTGACCCGGAACAGGTCGTAGCGCGCCACCCGGCTCCTGGCCTCCAGCTCGTCGACCTCTTCGATGCAGCGCAGGGCCTGCTGCTTCACCTGCTCCAGGGAGGCGCGGGCCCGCTCGTAGTCGGCCTTGAGCCGCTCTACCAGGGCGGCCATCTGGGTGCGCCCATCGCGCAGGGCATCCAGGGTCGAGCGCAGCACCCGCTCGATCTCGGAGGCGTCGGGCAAGGGCGACGGGCTGCTCGTCGAAGGCCACCCCCGAGCCGCTATTCGTGGGACCGGGCGCGCTCCCTCCTGGCCCCAACGGAAAGACGCCGGGGCCATGGCGGCACCCGGCGCCTTTCCGGTGGGGTTTGGGGGGTTGTGCCCATAGCATGTGCGCAGGAGCCGGGTTTATGCATGGCGGACTCCCGCGACCCGCCTGTCAGTGGCCACCCCGGGCCTCCTCCACGGCCCGGGCGCACGCGCAGTGGCGCTCGGCCGGGATGGCCGGGATCAGCTCCCACAGGAGCGTGCGCAGCCGCTCCAGGTTTTGCTCGAAGACCCGCAGCACCTCCTGGTGGGTCACCGGGCGCACCTCGGGATGGCCCTCCAGCCCCACGTCGTAGTCGGTGATGAGCGAGATGTTGAGGTAGCACATCCCCAGCTCCCGGGCCAGGATCACCTCCGGGTACTGGGTCATGTTGATGACGTGCCAGCCCCGCTCCCGGAACTCCTGGCTCTCCGCCCGGGTGGAGAATCGGGGCCCCTGCACCACCACCACCGTCCCCGACGGACGGCAGTCGATGCCCAGCCGCCGGCAGGTCTCCGCCGCCACC
>DATCKV010000003.1:0-4897 GCA_036564285.1 Limnochordales bacterium | reverse complement strand
GACCGCGCCGCGGCCGAGGCCATGGTCGCGCCGGTGGAGCAGGCGGTGCTGGAGCGGGTGGGCCGCTTCTGCTACGGCTTCGACGGCGACACCCTGGAGTCGGTGGTGCTGCGGGAGCTGGAGCGCCGGGGCTGGCGGCTGGCGGTGGCCGAGTCGTGCACCGGCGGGCTGGTGGGCGACCGGCTCACCAACGTGCCGGGCGCCTCGGCGGTGCTGGTGGAGGACGTGGTGGCGTACGCCAACGAGGCCAAGGAGCGCCGCCTGGGCGTCGACGGCGAGATCCTCAGGCAGCACGGCGCCGTGAGCGAGGCGTGCGCCCGGGCCATGGCCGAGGGGGCGCGCCGCCTGTCGGGGGCCGAGGTGGGCCTGGCCACCACCGGCATCGCCGGGCCGGGCGGCGGCACCCCGGAGAAGCCCGTGGGGCTGGTCTACGTGGCCGTGGCGTGCCCGGGGCGCACCGTGGCGGAGCAGCACCGCTTCGGCGGCGACCGGCTCCACGTCAAGGCCCGGGCTGCCACGGCGGCCCTGGCCCTGCTGAGGCGATGCCTGGTTGAGGCCGGCTGAGGCAGCCCGGGCTCTCTGGAGGCGGCTGCGGCCGGTGGCAGCCGCCTTCCTGGGCGCGCTGCTGGCGGTCAACGGCGCGCCCGCCCGCTACGCCGACCCGGGGGGCGTGAGCCTCACGCTGGCGGTGCAGGTACCGGCCGGCTCGGGGCGCACCGTCCTGGAGCTGCCGCCCCTGGGGGAGGTGGAGGCCGCCACCCACCGCCTTCCCGTCGAGCTGCGGGTGCGCCTGGATCGGATCGAGGCGGTCTCCCTGCAGGCCCTCGCCGAGCATCCCACCCGGGAGAGCCTGCTGGCGCTGCAGGCCCGGCTTCAGCGCTTCCTGAGGGGTGCCGTGCTGCGCTTTGCGGCACGCCAGGCGGCGCTGGCGGGCCTGGGCGGGGCCGCGGCGCTCTACCTGGCCGGCGTGCGCAAGCCGGGGCGACTGGCGGCGGCAGGGGCGGGGGCGGCCCTCATGCTGGCGGCAGCCGGCGCCGGCGTAGCCTGGCGGTACGACCTGGACGCCTTCGCCGCGCCCCGATATCGGGGGGCCCTGGAGGCCGCCCCCCAGGTGGTGGAGGCGGCCCGCATGGGAGTCGACGCCCTCAGCGGCGTGGGCGAGCGGCTGCAGCGCAGCGCCGTGCAGCTGGCGCAGCTGTACGGGCAGCTGCAGGCGGCGGCCCCCGTCACCTCCTCGGGGGCCGAGCTGGTGGTGGCCCACGTCAGCGACCTGCACAACAACCCGGCCGGCTTCGACCTGCTGCAGGCGGTGGTGCAGCGGTTCGGGGTGGGGCTCGTCATCGACACCGGCGACATGCTGGACCTGGGTTCGGATCTGGAGCCCGTCATGACGGACCGCATCCGGGCCCTGGGCGTGCCGTACCTGTACGTGGCCGGCAACCACGACACGCCCCGACTGCTGGCCGTGCTGCGGCGGGTGCCGGGGGTGAGGGTGCTGGAGGGGCAGGTGGTGGAGGTGGCCGGCATCCGGGTGCTGGGGGTGCCCGACCCGGGGTCGGCCGACGACCGTCCCGACGCCCTCGCCGACGACCAGGTGGAGGCGGCGGTGGGGCGGGTGCTGCAGGACGCGGCCGGCGCGCCCGCTCCGCCCGACGTCATCGCCGTGCACAACGACCGCGTGGGCCGGGCCGTCCCGGCCGGGCTGGCGCAGGCGGTGCTGTTCGGGCACGACCACCGGCTGGCCGTGGAAGTGCGGGAAGGCACCGCCTACGTCGACGCGGGCAGCACCGGAGCCGAGGGCCTGCGGGGGCTGCAGCGGCCGTCGCTGCGGCCCTTCACCCTGACCCTGCTGCGCTTCGACGTCAGCGGCCCCCGGCCCCGGCTGTGGGCCGTGGACAGCCTCGCTCTGGACGCGCTCAGCGGGGAGCTGGCCCTGGAGCGCAGGCTGGTGGGGGGCAGCCCGGCGCCCCCATCGGACGGGGCGCGAGGACAAGGAGCCGCCGGTGTGGAACCCCAACAGCCGGACGCCCCGAGACCGGCCGGGTGATGGAGCCAGGGTGAAGCGGGACGAGGACGGCCTGGTGCGCACCTTCGTGGCGGTCTGGCTGGACGAGCCGGCCCGCCGGTGCGTGCAGGCCTTCGCGGCCAGCCTGCGGGCCCCGGTGGAGCGGGCGGTGGGCCCGGTGCGGTGGGTGCAGCCGGGCCAGTACCACTTCACGCTCCGCTTCCTGGGCGAGCTGGACCGCGGCCAGCGGGAGCGGGTCTTCGAGGCCGTCTCGGAGGTCTGCCGGGCGACGGCGGGCTTCTCCCTGCGGCTCGGGGGCCTGGGCGCCTTCCCGGGGCCCGAGCGGCCCCGGGTGCTGTGGGTGGGCGTCCTCCCGCCGGCCGACGGGCTGCTGGAGGCGCTGGCCGAGCGGGTGGAGCGGGCCCTGGAGGCCCGGGGCTTCGGCCCGGCCGACCGGCCCTTCACCGCCCACCTGACCATCGGGCGGGTGGAGCGGCCCGCCCTCCGGGGCCGGCCCCAGTCGGAGCTGGCGGAGTGGTGGGGCCGCTGCCCGGCCGAGGGCTGCAGCAGCACCGAGGTGCGCGAGGTGGTGGTGATGGCGAGCCGGCTGACCCCGGCCGGGCCCATCTACACGCCGCTGATGAGCGCGCCGCTGGACGGCGGCGGGCCGGGCCGTTAGGGCCCGGGCCGGCAGCACGGCCGGCCCACAGGAGGAGGCAGGAGCACCATGAGCGCGGCGGCGGTTGACAGCGAGCGCCAGAAGGCGCTGGAGGCCACCCTGGCCCAGATCGAGCGGCAGTACGGCAAGGGCTCCATCATGCGCATGGGCGAGACCCAGACGGAGCACGTCGAGGTGATCCCCACGGGCTCCCTGGCCCTCGACATCGCGCTGGGCATCGGGGGCGTCCCCCGGGGCCGGGTGGTGGAGATCTACGGGCCCGAGTCGTCGGGCAAGACGACGCTGGCTCTGCACATCATGGCCGAGGCGCAGAAGATGGGCGGCATTGCCGCCTTCATCGACGCGGAGCACGCCCAGGATCCCCGCTATGCCCGCCGGCTGGGCGTCGACGTCGACAACCTCCTCATCTCCCAGCCCGACAGCGCCGAGCAGGCGCTGGAGATCACCGAGGCGCTGGTGCGCAGCGGGGCCGTGGACGTGGTGGTGGTCGACTCGGTGGCGGCCCTGGCGCCCCGGGCCGAGCTGGAGGGGGAGATGGGCGACGCGCAGGTGGGCCTGCAGGCCCGGCTCATGTCGCAGGCCCTGCGGAAGCTGACCGGGGCCATCTCCCGCTCCCGCACCACCGTCGTCTTCACCAACCAGCTGCGGGAGAAGGTCGGCGTCATGTTCGGCAACCCCGAGACGACGCCCGGCGGGCGGGCCCTGAAGTTCTACGCCAGCATCCGCATGGACATCCGGCGGGTCGAGGTGCTCAAGCAGGGCGCGGACAACGTGGGCATGCGGGCCAAGGTGAAGGTGGTCAAGAACAAGCTGGCGCCGCCCTTCCGGGAGGCAGAGTTCGACATCCTCTACGGCACGGGCATCTCCCGGGAGGGCGACATCCTGGACATGGGTGCAGAGGCCGGCATCATTGCGAAGAGCGGCACCTGGTACGCCTACGGGGACGTCCGCCTGGGCCAGGGCCGGGAGCAGGCCCGGGAGTTCCTGCGGCAAAACCCCCAGCTGGCCGACGAGATCGAGAACCGCGTCCGGGTGCACTACGGCCTGCCGCCCCTGAGGCGGGCGGCCGCCGGCGGGGCGGGCGAGGCCCCGCCGGCGGCTCCGGCCGATGCGGCCGAGGGCCGCTCCACCGCCCGGCGGGCCCGGGCGGAGCGGTCCCAGGCGGCCGCCGAGCGCTGAGCCGGCTCGCGCGCGGGGCGGGCTTCCTCGGGGGTTGGGGCGGGGATGGAGGTCCACCTGGAGCACCGCCGGGGCCGCAGCTGGTACCGGGTGGTCGCGGCCGACGGCTCCCGCAGCTGGGTGCTGGACCGGGAGGCCCTGGAGCGGCTGCGCCTCTTTACGGGCGGGCCTGCGGGCTCCCCGGTCCACCTGGAGGCCCACCAGGTGCCCCTGCTGGATGAGGCGGAGTGTGCCGCGGCCCGTCGGCGAGCCCTGGTGCTGCTGGGGCACCGCTCCCGCAGCGTGGCGGAGCTGCGCCGGCTGCTGGAGGCGTGGCCCTTCAGCGCCGCCGCGGTGGAGGACGCCCTGGCCTGGGCGAGGGAGCTGGGCTACCTGGACGACCGGGCCCTGGCCCAGGAGATGGTGACCCTCAACCTGGAGCGCCGGGGCCGGGGGCGGCGGGCGCTGATGGCGGAGATGGAGAGCCGGGGGATCCCGCCGGAGGTGGGGGCGGCGGAGGTGGCCCGGCACTTCCCGCCGGCCCGGGAGGGGGAGCTGGCGGCGGAAGTGGCGCGCCGCCACGCGCCCTCCCTGCACGGGCTGCCGCTGGAGCAGCAGGTGGCGCGGCTGTGGCGGTACCTGAGCCGCCGGGGCTTCGACGAGGAGGCGGTGCGCCGCGCGGTGCTGAGCGCGCTGGGCCCCGAGGCCGGCCGCTGGATGGATCCGCCCTGAGCCGCTCCGCAGGCGCCGCGGCGACCCGTCGTTGACACGGCCGGGACCGGTCGGCTACAATAACGCCGAGGTTTAGCGGGAATACCGCTCTCCTCCGACAATCGGAAGCCTGCCGGCAGCCGAGCGGGGATCCCCTCGGCTTTTTGTCCATTGAGGCGGGCCGGCAGGTCCGGCGCCCCCCGGCGGGGCGTGCACCTTGACAAGTGAAGGGGGTGTCGCGGATCGCCGCGATTGGGTACGGCCTCGTCGCGCTCATGACGGCTGCAGGCTTCGCGGCCGGCTACCTGGTGCGCCGCTGGGTGGAGCGAGCGCGGGTGGGCACG
>DATCKV010000002.1:0-5546 GCA_036564285.1 Limnochordales bacterium | reverse complement strand
AGCTGCCTGATGGAGGCAAACGTCTTGGCCGTCAGCTGGTGAGCCATCGCGGGCCTCTCCCTCCTGGTCGTGGGATGTGACGCTTCACAGCGCGCGAGGTAGGATAGCCAGCGGCCGGGGGCTTAGTCAAGAAAGCACCGTACCAACCTTGTCCGCTGCCCGCTCGGCCAGGATGGCCCGCACCTTGCTGGCCAGCACGTCGATGGCCACCTGGTTGAGGCCGCCCTCGGGGACGATGAGGTCGGCGTAGCGCCGGGTGGGCTCCACGAACTGCAGGTGCATGGGGCGCACCGTCTCCAGGTACTGGCGCACCACCGACTCCAGGGTGCGCCCCCGCTCCCGGATGTCCCGCATGAGCCGGCGCAGCACGCGCACGTCCGCGTCGGTGTCGACGAAGATCTTGATGTCGAGCCGTTCCCGCAGCCGGGGGTCCTCCAGCACCAGGATTCCCTCGACGATGACGATGTCGACGGGGTCCACCCGCACCGTCCGGCCCGTGCGGGTGTAGGTGGTGAAGTCGTAGACGGGCTTCTCGATGCTGCGGCCCGCCGCCAGCGCGTCGAGGTGGGCCACCAGCAGGTCGTTGTCGAAGGCCGAGGGATGGTCGTAGTTGACCAGGCGGCGCTGCTCCAGCGGCAGGTGGCTCTGGTCCTTGTAGTAGGCGTCTTGCTCGATGAGGGCCGCCCTGGCGCTGGGAACCCGGCTGAGGATGGCCCGGGCCACCGTCGTCTTGCCCGAGGCCGTGCCCCCGGCGATGCCGATGAAGACCGGCTGCACCCTGGGTCGCCCGGACGGCGCGCAGGGGGTCGAGGGTGCCACCGCGGCCGTCGCACCTCCTCCGTGCAGTGTACCACAGCCCCGGCCTGCCCGGGGCGCCCCCGGCGTGCGTAGGCTGCTCGCGGGAGACGGAAAACGCAATCACAGCTACTTGCAGGTGAGCCGGGCGGCGGGGGCGTACCCTTCCGGTGCGCGACCCGCACCGAGCCTGGCGGCGGGGGAGGGAGGACCATGGCGGCTGTGCCGGCTCGGCTGGAGGGGCCTCGAGCCGGAGAGGCCCGCACCCTGTCGGGCCTGCCTCTGAAAACCTTCTACGGCCCCGACGACGTGGCCGACCTGGACTATGCCCGGGACCTGGGCGACCCGGGCTCGTACCCGTTTACCCGAGGGATCCACGGCACCATGTACCGGGGGCGCCTCTGGACCATGCGCCAGTTCGCCGGGTACGGGACGGCCGAGGAGACCAACGCCCGCTTCCACTACCTGCTGGAGAACGGCCAGACGGGGCTGTCGGTGGCGTTCGACCTGCCCACCCTGCTGGGCTACGACTCGGACCACCCCCGGGCCCGGGGGGAGGTGGGCCGGGAGGGGGTGGCCGTGGACAGCCTGGCCGACATGGAGCGCATCTTCCAGGGCATCCCCCTGGACCAGGTCAGCACCTCCATGACCATCAACGGCCCGGCGGCCATCCTCATGGCCATGTACGTCGTGGTGGGCGAGAAGCAGGGGGTGCCCCCCGAGCGCCTCTCGGGCACCCTGCAGAACGACATCCTCAAGGAGTACATCGCCCAGAAGGAGTTCATCTTCCCGCCGGAGCCCTCGCTGAAGCTGGTGGTGGACACCATCGAGTTCGCCACGGAGCACATGCCCCGGTGGAACACGGTCTCCATCAGCGGCTACCACATCCGGGAGGCAGGCTCCACGGCCGTGCAGGAGCTGGCCTTCACCCTGGCCGACGGCCTCACCTACGTCGAGGCCTGCCTGGCGCGGGGGCTCGACATCGACCGCTTCGCGCCGCGGCTCTCGTTCTTCTTCAACAGCCACCTGGACTTCTTCGAGGAGATCGCCAAGTTCAGGGCGGCCCGGCGCATGTGGGCCCGCTTCATGCGGGAGCGGTACGGCGCCCGCAACCCCCGGTCGTGGATGCTGCGCTTCCACACCCAAACGGCCGGTTGTTCGCTGACGGCGCAGCAGCCGGAGGTCAACGTGGTGCGGGTGACGCTCCAGGCGCTGGCCGCGGTGCTGGGCGGCACCCAGTCGCTGCACACCAACGCCCTGGACGAGGCGCTGTCGCTGCCCACCGCCGAGGCGGCCCGGCTGGCCCTGCGCACCCAGCAGGTCATCGCCGAGGAGAGCGGGGTGGCCAACGTCGCCGACCCGCTGGGCGGCTCGTACTTCGTGGAGGCTCTCACCGACGAGATGGAGCGGCAGGCCATGGCCTACATCGAGCGCATCGAGGCCATGGGCGGCGTCATCGCGGCCATCCGGCAGGGCTTCCTCCAGCGGGAGATCGCCGAGGCGGCCTACCGCTACCAGCGGGAGGTGGCCTCGGGCGAGCGGGTGGTGGTGGGGGTCAACAAGTACACCATCCCGCCCTCGGAGGAGCGGCCGGTGCCCATCCTGCGCATCGACCCCGACCTGGAGCGCAAGCAGGTCCAGCGCCTGCAGGAGCTTCGCCGCAGCCGCGACGACGGTCGGGTGCGGCGGGCGCTGACGGAGCTGCGCCGGGCGGCGCAGCGGGGCGACAACGTGATGCCGTACCTGCTGGAGGCGGTGCGGGCCTACGCCACCCTGGGCGAGATGGTGCAGACCCTGAAGGAGGTCTACGGCGTCTACTCGGAGGAGGCGGTCCTGTGAGCGTGGCGGCCGAACGGGCCCCGGCGCCCTCCGCCCGCCCCATCCGGGTGCTGGCCGCCAAGGTGGGGCTGGACGGCCACGACCGGGGCATCAAGGTCATCGCCCGGGCGCTGCGGGACGCGGGGATGGAAGTCATCTACTCGGGCCTCTTCCGCACGCCCGAGGAGGTGGCCGCCATGGCCGTGGACGAGGACGTGGACGTGGTGGCCATCAGCATCCTCTCCGGCGCCCACAACACCCTGGTGCCGGAGGTGCTGGGGCACCTGCGCCGCCTGGGCGCCGGTGACGTACCGGTGGTGGTCGGCGGTACGATCCCGCCGGAGGACGCCGCGTCCCTCATCCGTCAGGGGGTGCGCCGGGTCTTCGGGCCGGGCGCGGACCTGGGGGCCATCGTGGAGAGCATCCGCAGCCTGGCGCGTCCGTCGGCGCCCGCCTGAGAGGGGGAGCGGCCCCGGAAGGGAGGCCGACCGGCCGTGGCGCCTGCCTATCTCGTCTACATCACCGCCCCGGACGAGCCCGAGGCGCGCCGCATCGGGCGGGAGCTGGTGGAGCGGGGGCTGGCGGCCTGCGTCAACGTGGTGCCGTCGGTGCGCTCCATCTACCGCTGGGAGGGGCGGGTGGTGGAGGAGGGCGAGGCCCTCCTGCTGGTCAAGACCCTGCCCGGGGCGCTGGAGCGCCTGGAGCAGGCGGTGCGGGAGCTGCACCCCTACAGCGTCCCCGCCATCTCCGCCATCCCCGTGGAGCGGCTGCACGGCCCCTACCTGCGCTGGATGCAGGACGTGGTGGCGCCCGGCGGCGTGTGAGGCCGCTGCCGGGCGCCGCGCCCCCCGGCGGCCGCGCGCCTTCACGGGAATGTCACACTTCCTTCACGAATTGACGCGCGCGGTCTGGTAGACATCGTACGGGTCATCCGTCCGCTGGGGAGGGAACCACGTGCGCTCCAACGCCCTCGCAGGCTACCAGCCGCTCCGGTCGCCCCGTGCCCTGGTGCCCTGGCTCGCCGCAGCAGCCCT
Organism: Limnochordales bacterium; assembly: GCA_036564285.1. Lineage (GTDB taxonomy): Bacteria > Bacillota > Limnochordia > Limnochordales > Geochordaceae > Geochorda. Next base: position 1,899 of record DATCKV010000002.1, on the reverse strand, counting down.
GCTGGTGCTGGGCCCGGCGGCGCCGGGGCAGTCGGCCCAGCAGGGGCCGGCCCCGAGAGGACAGGCGGCCGCCGCGCCCGCGACGGTCACCCTGGAGCAGGCGGTGCGCCAGGCGGTGCAGGGCGATGCCCTGGAGGTGGCGCGCCTGCAGCTGGCCAGCGCCCGGGTCGCCTTCGAACGCGCCATGGCCGACAACCTGCTCTCCGGCTCCCCGCTCAACGAGCAGGTGGCCCGCAACGACCTGCGCAAGGCGGAGAACGACTTCCGAGACAGCCACTTCCAGGTGGTGTCGGCCGTGGTCAGCGCCTACTTCGGCGTCATGAAGGCGGCCGAGGCCGTGCAGGTCGCAGAGTTGCAGCGGCAGATCGCCCAGGCGGCCCTGGAGGCGGCGCAGCAGAAGGCCCGGGGCGGGATGCTGGGGCAGCTGGACCTGGAGGACGCCCGGCATTCGGCGCAGTCGGCGGAGCAGGATCTGGCCGAGGCCCGCATCGCCCTGGATGAGGCCATCGCCCAGCTGGCGTCCGCTCTGGGCTATCCGAAGTCGGTGCCGGGGCCCGACGCCCTGGCGGTGCCCGACCCGCTGCCGCCCCTGCCGGACCTGGATGCGCAGAAGGCGGTCGACACCGCGCTGCAGAAGAGCGGGCAGATCGCCTGGTACGCCGAGGCGGCCGACATCGCCCGCAAGCAGCTGCAGCAGGCCGTGGCCGAGCAGGCCGCGGCGCTGGACGTCCAGGCGCGCCAGCATGCGGTCCAGAGCGCGGAGCTGCAGCTGCGCCAGGCCCGCCTGGACCTGGAGCGCTCGGTGCGCAGTGCGCTGGCCCGGGCTTCGGCGGCGGCGCGCCGGCTGGAGGTGGCGGCGGCCTCCATGCGCCTGGAGCAGCAGCGGCTGGACGCGGTCCGCCAGCAGCAGAAGGCGGGCCTCAAGACGGACCAGGCCGTCATGCAGGCCGAGGTGGCCGCCCGGCAGGCCCGGCAGAGCTACCTCACCGCGGTGCAGAACTACCTGACGGATCTCCTGGAGCTGCGGCGCCTGCTGGGCGAAGATCCCGGCCTGGGCCCCACCACGGCCGAGGCCATGGGGCAGGCGGCCCGGGAGGAAGCGAGCTCGGCGCGATGAGCCGGCGCTGGGCGGCGTGGGCGGGCGTGGCCGCGGTGCTGGCCGCGGTCGGGCCGGGCACGGCCGCGGGCCTCGCGGCGGAGACGGTCTCCCGCGACGCGGTGGTGGCGCGGTACGTGGAGTCGAGCCAGGCGGTGAGGAAGGCCCGGTCGGACCTGGAGGCGGCCCGCATCGCCTTCGAGCGCAAGACCGGGGTGGCGGCCGCCCCGACTCTGTCGGCCACAGGACGGGCATCGGCGGACGCGGGGGACGACCAGGGCAACGGAGCCTCCAGCGGCGGCCTCACCCTCAGCTGGTCGCCCCTGGTACCCCTCTCGGTGCAGGCGGACGTGCAGCACGGCAGCGGACTGCAGGACCGGTCGGCTCGCAACGAACCCGTCACCGGAACCATGCTCACCCTGCAGGCCGCCTGGACCCTGTGGCCGCCGGCCTGGGCCCAGAGCCGCAGCCTGGACGCCGAACAGGCCCGGCTGGATCTCGCGAAGGCGCAGCTGGCCCTGGACAACGCCGTGCAGCAGGCCCGCCAGGAGGGGGAGAGCCTCTACGACCAGGCCCGGCTCTACCTGGTCCGGCTGCAGGTGGCGCAGCGGCGCCTGGAGCTGGCCCGGCGCAGCCTGGAGCGGGCCACCCGGCAGCGGGAAGCCGGACTGGCCAGCGAGGAGGCGGTGCTGCAGGCCCGCTCGTCGGCCCAGAAGGCGGCCCTGGCCGTGCAGCAGGCCGCGGCGGCGCTGTCGGGGGTGGAGCGCCAGCTGGGGGTGAGCGCCCGGCAGCTGGAGCCGCTC
>DATCKV010000001.1:0-3749 GCA_036564285.1 Limnochordales bacterium | reverse complement strand
GCTGCGGGCCGACCTGGAGGTGGCCCTGCAGGAGCATCCCGAGGGCTCCCCCTGCCGGGCGCCGCTGGAACGGGCCCTGGCGCAGGTGGTGCGCCTGTCGCGGCTGGCCGACGACCTCCTGGCCCTGGCCCGCTATGAGCGAGGCGGCCTGGTGCGGCCGGTGCCCGGCTCGGACCTGACGGCCTCCATCCGCCAGGCGCTGGCGGACGTGCGTCACCTCGCCGAACGGGCGGGCGTGACGGTGGTGGCCGACCTGCCGGACCGGCTGGAGGCCACCTGCGACCCGGCAGCCGTGGCCCGGGTCGTCACCAACCTGCTGCGCAACGCGGTCGAGGCTAGCCCCCAGGGCGGCACGGTGACGGTGGCTGCCGGGCAGCAGGGCCCGTGGGCCTGGATCGAGGTGGAGGACGAAGGGCCGGGCATGACTCCCGAGCAGGCGGCCCGCTGCTTCGAGCCCTTCTACCACAGCCGGCCCGCCTCTGCCGGCGAGCGCGACGGCGCGGGCACCGGTCTGGGGCTCGCCATCAGCAAGGCCATCGTCGATGCCCACGACGGGCGCATCACCCTCGACACCGCGCCGGAGCGGGGCACCCGGGTGCGGGTCTGGCTGCCTCGCGGTCACCGTCAGCCTCTGCCACCGGCGGGCTTGCAGGAGCAGGCCGCAGCAGGTTGAACCACTCCCCCCAACAACCCCGTCTGGACGGTCTTCGTCGCCGAGGGAGGGAGACCCGTTGCTGCATCCGACGCGCCGCCTCGTCCCGGTGGCCCTGGGGCTGGTGCTGGCCGTCGCCGGAGCTCCGGCCGCGGCCGCCGCTCCCCGCACCATCGTGGTGGGGCTCCAGGCCGAGCCGACCGCGCTCGACCCCCACCAGATCAGCGACTACAACTCGAGCCGCGCCACCATGGGGATGTTCGACAGCCTGCTGCGCTTCAAGGACGGCTCCACCGAGCTGGAGCCCGGCCTGGCCGAGTCGTGGACCGTCTCCGCCGACGGCCTGGTCTACACCCTGCGGCTGCGGCGGGGCGTGCGGTTCCACGACGGCACGCCCTTCGACGCGGACGCGGTGGTCTTCAACATCCTCCGCCAGATCGACCCGTCCCATCCCTACCACGACACCGGCACCTTCCCGTACGCGGAGTTCACCTTCGGCAAGGTGAAGAAGGTGGAGCGGGTCGACGCCTACACGGTGCGCATCACCCTCTCCCAGCGGTATGCGCCGTTCCTGGCCAACCTGGCCATGCACTCGGCCGCCATGGTGTCGCCCGCCGCCATCCGCAAGTACGGCAAGGAGATCGCCAAGCACCCGGTGGGCACGGGCCCCTTCCGCTTCGTGCGCTGGGTGCCCGGCGTCGAGGTAGTGGTGGAGCGCAATCCCGACTACTGGGCCAAGGATCGGGTGCCCCGCATCGACCAGGTCATCTGCCGCCCCGTGGTGGAGGACCAGACCCGCCTGGCCCAGCTGGAGGCGGGCGAGCTGGACTTCATCGTCAACGTCCCGCCCGACGACCTGGCGCGGCTCCGCCAGGACAGCCGCTTCCAGGTCATCGAGCAGCCCGGCATGCACATCTGGTACGTGGTGCTCAACAACCAGAAGCCGCCCTTCAACGACCGCAGGGTGCGCCAGGCCGTCAACTACGCCATCAACCGCCAGGCCATCGTGCAGGGCATCCTGGCGGGCACGGGGGTGCTGGCCGACAACTACATCCCGCCGGTGCTGTGGGGCTACAACCCCGACGTGCACGCCTACCCCTACGACCCGGCCAAGGCCCGGCAGCTCCTGGCCGAGGCGGGCTATCCCAACGGCTTCACCGCCGACTTCTGGGTGCCCCAGTCGGGCTCGGGCATGCAGCAGCCGGTGGCCATGGCGCAGGCCATCCAGAGCGACCTGGCCCGGGTGGGCATCCGGGTGCGGATCCAGACCTTCGAGTGGGGCACCTACCTGGACCGGGTGTTCCAGTCGGATCCGCAGCAGCTGCCTGAGATGCACGAGATGAGCTGGATCGGCGACAACGGCGACCCCGACAACTTCCTCTACATCCTGCTCTCGGGGTACCAGTGGCCGCCCAACGGCTTCAACGAGGCCTTCTACCGCAACGAGGAGGTGGACCGGCTCCTGGTGGCAGCGCAGCAGACCACGGACCGGGCCCAGCGGGCACGCCTCTATCAGCAGGCCCAGGCCCTCATCATGGCCGACGCGCCGTGGGTGCCCGTGGACCACGAGACCCAGATCGTCGTGGCCAGCCGGCGCATCAAGGGCTTCACGCTGCACCCCACGGGCGTCTTCCGGTTCGAGACCGTCACGCTGGAGGACTGACGGGGCCCGCGGGCCGGGCCGGAGGGCGGCATGGCACGCTACCTGGTCATGCGCAGCCTTGCGGTCGTCCCGGTGCTGGTGGGGATCACGGCGCTGGTCTTCCTGATCCTGCACCTGGCGCCGGGAGACCCGGCTCTCATCATGCTGGGTCCCCATGCGACGCTGGAGGCCCTGCAGCAGCTGCGGCACGAGCTGGGGCTGGACCTGCCCCTGCCGCTGCAGTACGTGCGCTGGCTGGGCCGGCTGCTGACGGGTGACTGGGGCTACTCCATCCAGCTGAAGCGCAGCGTGGCCGAGCTGCTGGCCACCCGGACGGCGGCCACGGCGGCCCTGGCTGCGGCCGGGCTCCTGCTGGCCGTGGGCATCGGGCTGTCGGCCGGCATCCTGGCCGCCGTCCGCGGGGGCAGCGGCGGGGACCGGGCGCTGATGGTGGCGACGCTGGTGGGCTTCTCGGTGCCGGTCTTCTGGCTGGGGCTGCTGCTGCAGCTGGGCTTCGGGCTGCGCCTGGGCTGGCTGCCCATCTCGGGCATGTACTCGCCCGGGTCCTCCTCGGTGGCCGACGCCGCCCGGCACCTGATCCTGCCGGCGGTGGCCCTGGCGGTGGGGCCCGCCGCCACCATCGCCCGCATGACCCGGGCCAGCATGCTGGAGGTGGCCGGGCAGGAGTACATCCGGGCGGCGCGGGCCCGGGGCGTGGGGCCTGCCGCGCTGGTGCTCCGCCACGGGCTGCGCAACGCGATGGTGCCCATCTCCACGGTCATCGGCATGCAGGCCGGCTACCTGCTGGGCGGCGAGGTGCTGGTGGAGGTGCTCTTCAACTGGCCCGGGCTCGGGATGCTGATGGTCAACGGCATCCTGGCCCGGGACTTCCCGGTAGTGCAGGGCGGGATCCTGGTGGTGGCCACCATGTACGTGCTGGCCAACCTGGCGGTCGACGTGCTGTACGCGTACCTGGACCCCCGCATCACGTACGGGTGAGGCGGGTTGACGCCCATGTCGCAGCCTGTCTCGGTCCCGGTGCGGTCGCAGCGGCTCTCGCCCCTGGCCGCGGCAGCGCGGGCGTGGGCGTCGCTGCGCATGGACCCGGCCACGGCCGCGGCCGCCGCCGTCGTGGCCGCCGCGGCCCTCGCGGCGGTCCTGGCGCCGTGGCTGGCACCCCACGACCCGTATGCCGCCGACGTGCTGGCCCGGCTGAAGCCGCCCGGCACCCCCGGTCACCCCCTGGGCACCGACCATCTGGGGCGGGACCTGCTGAGCCGCCTGCTCTACGGCGCCAGGACGACCCTGGCCGTAGGGGTGGCGTCGGTGCTGCTGGCGGCCGGCGGTGGGGTGCCCCTGGGCCTGCTGGCGGGCTTCTACGGCGGGTGGCTGGACGGCACCGTCATGCGGCTCATCGACGTGCTGATGGCCTTCCCGTCGGTGCTGCTGGCCATC